>JAQBPS010000261.1 GCA_028287415.1 Bacillota bacterium
TATATATTGTATACGTATTTCACAATGGGACCGTCCCTATTTGTTTCCTTAACAGACGGAGCCCCGGCGTTGCCGCGTCGAAAAAGGGCAGTTTCCTGCCCCCGGGCGTGGCTAAAGCTCCTCAGGGCTACATAATCCGGTTGAAGCCGCTTCCTTCAACTGTGAAACATCAAAAATGCTCTCTGGCGTGCCCGCTGGCGGCAGAGCACTTTTGACGATCTGCTGGTTCATCGGCGGACGTGTAACTGCCGATCCATCCCAACTGCCAACTGCCGATCCATCCCAACTGCCAACTGCCGATCGCAATCCCGTTCAGCGCTCCTGCACCTCCATGCGGCGCATCATTTCATAATCCTCATGCTCAAGCATGTGGCAGTGCCAGACAAACTCGCCCGGGTAGTGGACGAAGCGTACGGCGATTCGGGTTACTTCGCCCGGATTGGCCCGAACGGTATCCTTCAGGCACCACTCGTTGTCCGCGGCCGAAACGGCGGGGCCGGTAAAAGCCAGTTCACCAGTTGTCATAAACCGGTTGACGTCGAAAGGCTGGCGATCGAGGATCAGGAATCGGACCAGGTGCAGGTGAATCGGGTGCGTGTCATTCGTGGTGTTAATCAGGCGCCAGATCTCCACTGTATCGAGCAGCGGCTTCTCAGTGGTGGAGTCGCCCCAGGTGAGGGGCAGCGGGCGCCCGTCAAGATCGCGAATCCCCAGCAGCAGGATGTTCCGGCCCAGGTGGTCCTGCCGCCTGTTCAGCGTAAGGTCTCGCACCTTCACGACCTCGCTGGGCCGTGGGAACGGCCCGGCCGGCAGATCCTCCGGGATCCGGCTCTGGTCCACGCCGGAAGGTGGGCGGGCGACCCGGAACTGCATGACGAGACTGGTGTTTGCGTCTGGCGTGGTTCCGTTTGGGTACGTTGTGCGAGCGTTGTTCGTCATCGTAAATGTAGTGCCCTGCCTACCTGTGAAGTCGATAATCACTTCGGCGCGCTCGGCCGGTGCCAGCAGCAGTTCTCGCAGCGGCACCGGCCGGTTGAGGAACCCGCCATCTCCGGCAATCTGTGTCATCGGAAGCGGCGGGTCTAGTTGTAAGTTGTAGAAGCGCATGTTTGCCGCATTCAGGAGGCGGAAGCGGTACCTGCGGGGTTCGACCGCGAGAAACGGCCAAACCTTGCCGTTCACGAGATTGATATTGCCGAAGAAATCCCCCGGGAAAGCGGCGGGATAAAAGAGTGAGCCGTCCGCAGTGAACGTTCGGTCCTGGAACATGAGGGGGATATCGAACGGGCCTGAAGGCAGCCCCAGCTGCTCCTCGGCCTCATCCTCCAGCAAATAAAAAGCGGCCAGCCCGGCGTAGATGTTCAGCCGGGTGATGCCGATTGCGTGATCGTGGTACCACATGGTGGTGACCCGTTGGCGGTTGGGATACCGGTAGTTGTTCGTCGTAAAGCGAGGACCCGTGACGCGGAGGCCTGGCGTAAACCAAGCGTCGGGGTGACCATCAGCGTCGGCCGGCTGATCGCCATCGTGGAGATGGACCACCGTCCGCACCTGGGGCCGGAAGGGCTCGGCTCCGTGAATGGTGGTATCCACGCCAAAGAGGTGGGTATCGGGCAGTTCGTTCTCATATTGGACGGTGATGGGCCGGTAACGACGGACCACGATTGTCGGGCCGGGATACGTCCCTTCGTATCCCCAGACTGTGGTCGGGGGGAAATCACGATGGAGTTGCTGCATGACCTGACGCATGCGGACCCGATAGAGGGGTTCGCCGTCCTTAAGGCCGATGGGTTGCAGCACTTCGGGAATGGGGAGGCGATCCACGAACTTCGGTACGGTTCCAGCGTTCGATGGCAGCATTGCCAAAGCGGCACCTCCTGCGCTTCCCCCGCGCGGCTATCCGTTCAGGTTTCCATACTCAGCTTCCAATTTCACCTTATCCCACTCGTCCTTGAGAAGGCGTCGTCCCGTTACGATCACCTCTTCCAGCACTGCCGTCAGCTGTTGGCGATTGCTTGGATCGGTCATTCGCGGGATCTGTTGGATCAACTGTTCCATGCGCTGATCCTGTTTTCCCGAAGGATTCAGCCGCAGACGGATCACACGCTGAAGACGATCAATCTCCCGTAACATCTCCAGTTCTTCCGGCTTGCCCGCCACATTCGCGGTCGTCAGGGTATGCGCCAGGCCAGTGAACGCCGAAATATCCTGACGAAGTTGCTCGATCCATTTTACGCGTTGACTGGTAACGGTGTTAATGAAGTTGGACCGACGTGTATTCCCGAGATTTACGATCAGGTTCCAAATGCCAAGAGCGACGGTGAGTAGAATACTGAGTGCATACACAATGTCCTTGTGTTCCATCAGCACACCCTCCACGCTTAGCTACGAAGCTGTGCTCCAGTTCGCTCTTTGCAGGTGTATTCGTGCGCTGATTAGTTAATCCGCCATTCCTTAATCGTACCCAGCGGCAAGAACATCCTGACACAGCATCGTCACCAGCTGCTCTTGATAAGCAGCCTGCCCGCCCTCAGCCACGGCCCGGGCCGTGTCCGCAAGCGGCCCCTCCCCCACCAGCAGGTCAAGCAGCGTAACCGACGCCGCACTCAGAAACCCACCTGAGCAAATCAGCGTCGCCCGCCGCTCCGGGGCTTCACCCGCAAGCCGCCTGAGCAACCACTCAAACACCGGCGGATTCTCGACCACATAGGCCCGGTTCCGATGCGCCCGCACCCCCGACCACCGGCGCACCTCCCCCAGCGTCACAGCCCACGCCCCGCCACAAGCCGTCATCGCCGCGACCATCGGGTGCTCGACACCAGCGAGCGTCGCCGCAGCAACATGCGCGACCAGCACCGTAGAGGAGACCTGGTCCACCTGCAGTCCGGCCCGCCCGAGCAGCAAGGCCCGCGCCTCGTTCGGCCGCAGCCCGTCGGCCGGACGCTCGAACTGCTCCCCGAGGGCGTGCTCCACGAGCAACCCCGCCGGCTCTCCGGCATCAAACGCATGCGGGTCGCCGGTCACCGCCGCCGCGAAGACCGCCAGGAGTTCCGAGTCACCGCGCCAAACCGGCAGTCCCGCCAGTGCCCGTCCCACAGCTCGCACCGCCTTCGCCGCCCGCTGAAACCAGCCGCGAACAAGCCCCTCATCCGGGCGTTCTGACCCTACCCGCTCAGACCACTCCGCCCATTGCAAGCTGGCGCCGTATCCAGTTCACGGAGATCCACGGCCCCCCGGACGGGGCGACGCTGCACCATTCAATCACCACTCCGTCTACCATGATTCTGATCGGAAAAAGTTTCGTTTATACTGTAGTCCCTGCTAGAGGTGCGGCCACGATTCCCGCGAAAATGTGTAAGATCGGGAATCCCTGGAAGTTAAGATCCCCCTGACCGTTTGCGGTGAGGGGGGTCGCTGTATATTAGTTCGGTTGCTCCTCAGTTGGCGGTTGACGGTGGCGAAGAAAACCAGTGTGCAGGGCGTTGAGGTCCATTACCTTCGGCTGTTTGGCGAGGTCTACCCTATACTTCCCGAACCGGTTGATATGCTCGGTGATCAAAGGGCTGAGGAAAGTGAGGTCGTCGTCCGAATACGGGATACCTTCCTGGGCCATCTCGTCAAGGATCGCCGTCATCTGGACGGTGTTATAAAGGGTGACCAGGTTCCCCACCAGTTCTTCGTACTTATCGGCCTTATCCTGTTCTTCGCGGTCGGCCTGCTTGATCTTTTCGCCACCAAATGCGAGGAAGTCATAGAATGCGTGCGTCGTCTCGCTCTTGTTGGTCTCGCTGTGGACCTCCTGGCGGAGTTCTCGGCTGGACAGCCATGTCAGTAAGTACCCGTTCCGGACGGCGCGCCCAAGTTCACTCAGAGCCTGGTTCAGGTGGTTCTTGGCCCCATATGTGGTGAGGATCCGCTTCAGGAGATCGGGGGAAAGCCGGCCCATTCGAATGGACAGGACGACACGCAGCATGTCGGGTAAGTGAGTTTCGATCAGATCCCAGTTCACCGGCTGGTCGGCGAATAGCTTGTCGATATGCTGGTAACGGGAGTCGGCGTCAGGGCGCAAGAGTTTGAGCCCTTTCCAGTTACGGATGCGGGGCATTAAGTCAATGCCCCAGAGCTTACACAGCCCAAAGGCTGTAGCCGTCTGTGCCTGCGTGTCACCATGGATGATCCGGGGTTGAATGTTCGACTGGTTCTCCATTAGTGCTCGAATGAGTTCCATGGCTTCCCAAACTGAGCAGGGGATAAAATGCGAGAAGAGCACGATATACTTGTCGGAAACCATCCGATACTGAATTAGCCCGGCTTGGTGATAGCGGTGGTGATACTCGGACTGAAGACTGTTTTCTGGCGCATCTCGCATGGTTCCGTCCACAGAGGCGGACTCACCAGTTCCCCAATACTTCGGTAGTGGGTACTCGTTGAAGATATTCACGATCATGGCGTTGATCTCTTGGAGCCGCTGGGCTGTCACGTGATACTTGTCCGCGTGACCAACTTGCTTCCGAGTGAATACCTCATCATCAGAGAAAAGCTCCGAAATCGCATGGGCGGCATGGGTTGGACCAAGGCGACAGCCATTCGCAAAAACAGTAGCGATCAGGACCTCGATCGGCCGTTCCAGCTTATGCTGGTGCCCAAGAATTGTCGGTAGGAGCGGCCTGGTCCACGGAACCCAATGGTGGGTTTGGCTTAGAAGGTCGAGCAAATCCACCCTGGTCATGCGGTTCGCAATGAGCTTCCGAAGCACAGCTACATTTTCGGATGGGATTCTCGCCTTAATTCTGCGCACAACGGGTTCCCCGGCACTATTCAGGTATACGTCAGAGTTCTCCGGGAAAGCGTCGTCCGTGGTCTTCGCTACGCCTCTGAGCCACTCCCTCAAGTTCCGGCAGAACTCTGCCGGATCGACGGAGATCTCAGCTTCCCTGCCGTATTGCTCGATGTTGGCGGCATACTCCTCTGGGGTCACCAGCTGGTCCCGGAAGTCTGCGTAGCGTAGAGAGCCCGGTACTACTGCGTTTCCCGCCTTCAGCTCGGTAACGACGTGGGTGAACAGGAACGCTTCGAAATGCCGGCGGTTCAGCAGGATGTTGCCATCAACCCTTCGTACGACCGTCTTCCGCCAGTTCGCCGGCAGCATTTCAACGGCTCCCGGGAAAGGTGGGATCAACTCGGCCCGTTTTGAGTGGTTCTCCAGCACATACTGGATCGCACCTTCCAACCGTTTGTCCCCGTCCACAGATGTCAGCCGCATTTCCCGGAGCAGCTTATGGAATGCTGGGCGGTTCGTCTTGTACCGATCCCATATGAAACTCGTGTAGTTGTTGCCAGCGTATGCGGTAAGCGATTCCACCTCGGCTATCGTCGCATCCAGTCCGGTCGGAGCGGCGGCCTGGAGGACACGTGTCAACTTCTCCTCCGGTGTGCCTTGCCCTTTCAGGGCCTCCAGCACCTCCAGGTACCGCAACTGCAAAGCGTCTTCGAGCTCACGCTTGTCGGCGCGGAGCTGTTTCAATTCGGCATCTGCGTCACTTTCAACACGCTTGGCCTGGCGAATGTACATGTCAGTAGACTCGTCTTTGGCTTCGGCCGCCCGTATGTGGATCAACGCGGCTGCCATCGCGTAGCGTCGGCTTGGGATGAACTCTCGCATGCGAGCGGCATCGCACTGGCGGGCCATCAGAGCGAAGTGCTGGATCTTCGCTATAGGCATGGTCTGGAAGACGCTCAGGCCGACGTTGATCGCGTCCAGCCATGCCCGGTACTCCAAGTGCTCGGCCAAGTTGCGTACAGTGGCCTTCGGCGCTGGATCTTTGAGGCGCTGCCACCAACCGGTCTCGCCTCGCTGCAGGAGGTCATCAATCAACACCTGGCCGACACGCCCAATCCCGTCCATCACCCTCCGGCCCAGCTCACGGTTGACGGCTGTCCGAATCCGCTGTGCCAACCGGTTGATCGTGTCGAACACCGGAAGCTCGTAGTGGTGACTGTTCAACTCGGCCAGGGCGATGTTAATGAGATCGGGAATGTCGTCTTTGATCCAGGCTTCCCGGTACATCGCCGTTCTCATCAGCTTGCGGGCTGCTTTGTCATAACGCTGGTAGCCAAGATGCTCTCGGATTATCTGAGAATGCCGATATAGGGTGCGGGACTTCTCGTAATCGGGTGGAAGCAGCGGCGGAACGCCCATGCTGCGAGCGATGAACTCGACCACTTTGTGCGGAACTTCACGGATGCCGGGAAAGTAGGACAACCGCTGGAAGGACTTCAGAAGCACCACAAACGCCAGCTGCTGCGGAACCAGCCGCGCCACCTGTTCGGCCAGCTCTATTTCGTGGTCCTGGGGCGTGAACGGGGCCAAGTCGTCGGCCGTGTACGAAGTCTTAAGCCGGGGGTACGCGGTGAGATCGCTTGCAGTGCCCATTGTACGATGACTGCCCCCTTGGTTCTCAACCTACAGATACGCGCTAAAGCAAGATGGTCTAACTCACGCCCAGGCGATCTTCTCGACTTCCTTCTGCAGATCCGCTTTCGTGCCCCGGATGTAGATCATGGTGGTGTCCAGCGAGTCGTGGCCCATGATCTGCGCCAGCCGGTGCAACGGTACTGACTCGGCCATGCGGTATCCGAATCGGTGCCGCAAGTCATGTGGGCTAAGGTCCTTGACGTTGGCCAGGTCAGCATACTTCTTAATCACATACCCGAGTGCCCGCTCTGTGAGAGCTGCTCCCGTCTTCTCGGAGGGGAAGAGATAGACTGCTTCCGCGGGAAGGGTGGGCAAGTAATCGTTTAACACTTCCCGAGCAGTGGCGTTCAGCGGTACCTCCCGGTACTTGTTCCGTTTGCCGTGAACGTGGAGAACGCCGCTTCGCTTCCCCTTGTGCACATGCTCGATCTTGAGCCTGCACACCTCCTGGGCCCGGAGGCCGGTGTGGAGCATCAGCGTGATGAGCGTCCGGTCCCGCACGTTGCCGCCTGCGGTGACGGCCGCCACCAGAGCGTTCTCTTCCTGGTCGGTCAGATGGCGGGGCGGCTGCTCCTCCTGCTCGACCAACTTGACTACCTTAGCCGGGTCACGTTGGATAAGCCCGGTGTCTACCGCCCAGGAAAAGTAACGTTTCAGGGAGATCAGGTATCGGTTTATCGTGGCCGGCTTCAACCGTGCCTCGGTCTGTAGGAAGGAGCGGTATCGGGTAATTACCGGCGTGGCCACGGCCACTGAGGTAAACGGGTGGCCAACCTCCCTGCCTTCCTCCCATGCGCTTTCACACCAGGCCATGAACTGCCGCACGTCGCTGAGATAGTTCCGCAGCGTCGGGGCGCTCAGGTCCTCTTCTTCATGGAGGTACTGCTCGAACTGCGCAAGGGCCAGCTGTCCCGTCTCGGAAAGCGTGGGCTTACTCGCCCGACTCATGATGGTCACCTCGCAAATACATTAGCAGACATGCCTCAATGAGGGTTCTGCGGAGCATTAGCAGACATTGATCCCGAGTTTTTGGCACCTGCAATTCTGCTAATATTAGTTAGCAGAGATTTCGGCAGCAGCGAAAGCTCCTCCTGCCGCCCTCAAAGGTGATC
>JAQBPS010000048.1 GCA_028287415.1 Bacillota bacterium
ATCAGATCTTTATGGTTGACTAGTGCAGGCGCGTGATGCTTCACCTTGAAAAATCAGATTTATTACAGCCCCGCGGGGGTGCAACTGTTGGCGGTAATCGCTCTGGCATTCGTGGTCTTTCTACTCGACTTTGCTAGTAAATCGTTCGTGGCGACTCATATGACCGAGTTTCAGACCATCACGATTATACCGGGATTCTTCTCACTCCAGTTTGTGCACAACCCCGGTGCAGCGTTCGGGATGCTGGCCCACCAGCAATGGCTCTTTGTCCTGGTGACGCTGGTGGCGATCGGGGCGATCCTCCTGTTCCAGCGCCACCCTGATGCGAAGCGGGGCGTCGTGCCCGTGGCCATGAGCTTGCTGCTCGGCGGCGCAATGGGCAACCTGCTCGACCGGGTCCGGTTCGGGAAGGTCGTCGACTTTTTCCTTTTCTATTGGAAAGACTATAGCTTCCCCAACTTCAACGTAGCGGATGCCGCGATTACGGTCGGGGTGGCCCTCTTCATCCTCCACCTGACCTTGACGGGAGAGAAGAAGCAGTCGTGAGAGAGCTTGCGTTTACACCGGAGACGGGAGAGGCCCGCCTGGACGCCTACCTGGCTGCCAGGACGGAGTTAGGCCTCTCCCGCTCGCGCATCAAGAGCCTGATCAATCAGGGGCATGTGACGGTCAACGGCCTTGTGCAAAAGGCCAGCCAGGGGGTGGCAGCGGGCGCCCTGGTCCGGGTCGTGGTGCCCGAGCCGACCCCGATGACGATTGAAGCGGAGGACATCCCCCTGGATGTCGTCTATGAAGATGAGGACCTGCTGGTGATCAACAAGCAGCGGGGCCTGGTGGTCCACCCGGCCGCCGGCAACTGGAACGGCACGCTGGTGAACGCGCTCCTGGAGCACGTGGAAGACCTTGAGGGCATCGGCGGCGAGCTGCGCCCCGGGATCGTCCATCGGCTGGACAAGGATACGACCGGCCTGCTGATGGTCGCCAAGAACGAGCGGGCAATGGCCTCGCTTTCCGAACAGATCAAGGAGCATGCCGCCCGCCGCGTCTACTGGGCGCTGGTCCACGGCAACGACAAGCTGCCGGAAACGGGCCGCATCGAAGCGCCGGTTGGCCGGCACCCCTCGGACCGCAAGCGCATGGCGGTCAATTCCAAGAACGGCCGGGAGGCGACGACGCACTTCAAGGTGCTGGAGCGCTTCAAGTCGTACGCGCTGGTCGAGTGCCGCCTGGAGACGGGCCGCACGCATCAGATCCGCGTACATATGGCCTACATTGGCCATCCGGTGGTGTCGGATCCGGTCTACGGCACCCGTCAGGCCCACCTGGGACTGCCGCCGCAGGCCCTTCACGCCCGCCAGCTGGGGTTTCACCACCCGCGCACGGGTGAATGGATGGAGTTCACGGTGGAGCCGCCCGACGACATGCTCCAGGCGATTCTGCAGCTGCGCCGGGGCGAGTAAGCAGGAGGGGAAGCTTAGTGCCGAACTCGAACTTTGCGGATCGGGTGATCCAGGGCGTCAGGGCGAAGCATTCGCATGCGGTGGTTGGGCTGGATCCGGTGCTGGACCGGATTCCTGCGTTCATTCGTGAGCGGGCGGCCGCGGCGCACGGCAAGACCGCCCGGGGCGCTGCAGCCGCGATCACGGAGTTCAACCGGCTCATCATCGACGCCGTTGCGGATCAGGTGGCCCTGGTGAAGCCACAGTCGGCCTTTTATGAGGTCTACGGCCACCACGGGGTCGAGGCGTTCTGGGAGACGGTGCGCTATGCCCGTTCCAAGGGGCTGACGGTGATCGCGGATGCGAAGCGGGGTGACATCGGCTCGACGGTGGAGGCCTATGCGGCCGCGTTCTTCGGGCATCCGAACCCGCTGGAGTCGTGGGAGGATCCGGAGATCTGGGCGGACAGCCTCACGGTCAACCCGTACGTTGGCAGCGACGGCATCGAGCCGTTCGTGGCGCGGTGCAAATCGCGGGGCACCGGGATTTTCGTCCTGGTGAAAACCAGCAACCCCTCGTCCGGCGAACTCCAGGACCAGGAGCTGTTCAGCGGCGAGACCGTGGCGCAGCAGGTCGCCAAGCTGGTCGAGTATCTGGGCGCCAGGGTAATCGGCAACTCCGGTTACTCGGCGGTGGGCGCGGTTGTCGGCGCGACCTATCCGGAGGACCTGGCCAGGTTCCGGGCGGAGATGCCCCGGGCGATCATCCTGGTGCCGGGGTACGGTACGCAGGGCGGGACGGGCGGGGATGTGGTCAGCGCCTTCAACGCGGATGGCCTGGGCGCCGTCATCAGCGCATCGCGCAGCCTGATTTTCGCTCACGAGAAGCCCTACGGGGTTGAGGCTACGGCGGCGCAGCTTAGGGGCGCTGTGGCGGGGGCGCTGGAAGTGATGAACCGGGACATCAACGGGGCGCTCGCTGAGGCGGGCAAGCTTGCCTGGTAAGATACTGCTGGGCGGGGTTGAGCGTAATTAACAGCCGCGGCGTTCGCGGGTCCGTGCGTACTGACATCGGTAAACGAAAACGGACTTCCCACCTTTTACAGGGCGGGAAGTCCGTTTTTGTTACGGCTGTTTCGGGGGTTCGGCCACCTGGCTGACCGCCAGAATCCGCCCGTCGGGGCCAACGTCGAAGCGGAACCACGGGCCGGTTTCGACGTTGGCCTGGTGGAAGTATGCCTGGCTGCCGCGCGGCGGTGTGGGATAGCCACTGGTGGTCCAAACCCACCCAGCACCTGTCATCAAGTCAGGTGCGTTCTTTTGCAGATAGGCAGTAAGACCGCCCGGGGGCGATTCGACCATTTCCTTGGCTGCCCGCTCCAGGTCGCCAGTGGCCACGAATTGCTTGAACCGGGCGGCGTGGTAGACCCAGTCGGCCATGCGCTCTCGCTTGGCCAGCCCGTACGCGTCACCCTGCCACGTGAAGGTGAACCGCTCCAGCACAGAGGGGTCCAATTTGTGATGCAGCCAGGACAACGCACCGTACACGACGATGGTCGGCGGTCCGCCATTCGCATCCGGAAGTATCTGGTAATAACCCTCCTCCAGCCCGGCGACCCGCAGGACTTCCCGGTTGCCCCGGTAGGCGGCCAGTGTCAGCACGGAGCCGGAGCCGTCATTACTGCCGCATACAGCCACGGGGTCCGGCCCCGCTTGCTGTAGCGTACCCGGCCAGGCCCAGCTGCGCCAGGCGCCGTGACAGATCGGCGTCGCCGTCCAGCCGTCCGGCTCCTGTTTGAGCATGAAGAAGTAGGCCGTGTCGACGCCCCAGTCGGGCGTGCCGCCAAGCAGGTAGACGTGGTTGCCCCCCGCCAGGGTGCCGACCAGCGTAGCGGGCACACCCCTGGGCACGGCGGGTGAGCCTGTTTCCCGGATCTGATAAGCCATCTGTCCGAGCACTTCCACCCGACCGTCGCCGCGGCTCGCCGGGATTGGCAGGCCGGGCTCGATGATGTGGTGCTCCGGGACCGAGCCCGGCGCAAATGTGGGCAGGTCAGCCGTCAGGGGCGGCGTCTCCCGCACCAGGTTGGGTGCGGGCTCAATCCAGCGGTTGAGTTTGATCGGCATCGATATGCGGCTGCCGCCGTGGGCTGGTTCGGGCGGCGTTGGTGGGGCTGGGGCCGCTGCCGGGACCGGCGCCGGCGGGGGCGCTGCTGCCGCCGGTGCGAGCGGAGGGCTTGGCGCAACTTGACCACTGCACCCGGCCACGGCCAGCAAGCAGACCACAGCCACGACGCCTGACAACCGCTTCATGTGTGTCACCTCGACAGGTTGGACGTTCCTGCCGCCGGCTTGGTTCTACTGCAGGCGAAACCGGTGGCGGTGATCCGGGGCGCCGGGGAGCAGCACTTCACAGCCGGCGCCGATGTGTGCGAGATGGCCCAGGCGGCGCTGACCTGCACGGGAGAGGCGCGGGGGCCGTTCATCCGCGAGTGGCTTGCGGGGGTGCAGGCGGTCTTCATGGCGATTGAGCGCTCGCCCAAGGTCTTCATCTGCGCGATGAAGGGACTCGCCTACGGCGGCGGGGTGGAGATGGCCGCTGCCTGCGACATCCGGGTGGCCGCTGAGGACGCCCGGTTCGCCCTGCCCGAGGTGAAGATCGGCATCATGCCCGGCTACGGCGGCACCCAGCGGGTCGCCCGGCTGATGGGCAAGGGGCGGGCGCTGACCTTTATTCTCTCCGCCGAGCCGATGGACGCCATGACCGCTCAGGGCGCCGGTCTGGTCGATGTGCTGACCGAACCCGGCGCCGCCGAGGCAACGGCGCTGGCGATTGCGGAGCGGCTGTCGGGCTATGCCCCGCTGGCGATGGCCGGGGTCAAGCAGGCGATCCATGCCGGAGCGCACCTTAGCTTGGATGCCGCGCTTCAGGTGGAGGCTGAGCTCTTTGCGCAGGTTGCGCTCTCTGCGGATACGGTGGAGGGGGTTACGGCGTTCGTGCAGAAGCGGAAGCCGGTGTTTTTGGGGAAGTAGGGGAGTAGGGAGCGGGCATTTTTATAGCCACGGATTCCACGGGTTACACAGATTTCCGGAGCCTAAGTTGGATTTTACGTGGGGTGACGCTGTTGAGGGCGGGACTCGGGTGTTTTTATATATATATAAAACGCCCAAGTCCCGCCCTTGAAGATCGCAGCCGCAGATAAAATCCATGCCCAGGCTCCCGAAATCCGTGTAATCTGTGAAATCCGTGGCCATATTAACGCTCCAACACCCGCAGCCTAAACCAAAACGTCGACCCCACTCCCGCCGCACTCTCCACACCCACACTCCCGCCGTGCGCTTCGACGAGGGTCTTCACAATCGACAGCCCCAGTCCGGCGCCCTTGTGGTCCCGGCCCTGGTTGCTGCCCTGGAAGAAGCGGTCGAAGACCCGCTCCGCCTCATCCGGCGTGAGGCCCGGGCCCCGGTCGCTCACCGAGACGACCAGGTAGCCGTCGTCGACCCGGGCCTGGATCGTCACCGGCCCCCCCTCGGGCGTGAACCGGACCGCGTTACCGGTCAGGTTCGTCAGCACCTGGTCAAGCCGGTCCCGGTCCCCGTAGATGCGGCTCCGCTCCGCCTCCGGCGAGACCTCCAAGGCCATCCGTGCGCCGGCAGCCTCCGCCGCGGGCAGCGCCGCTTCGGTAAACTCGACCAGCCACGGCGCCGCCGACATCGCCTGGAGGTTCAGCTCCGCCTGTCCCGCCTCGAGCCGGGCCATATCGAACAGGTCGTTGACCAGCCGGTTCAGCCGGGCCGACTCCGCGGCGATGATCTGGTAGTACCGCTGCTTCCGATCCTCCTGCTGCACCACGCCGTCGCGCAGCGCCTCCGCAAACCCGGAGATCGAAGTCATGGGCGTGCGCAGCTCGTGGGAGACCATCACCAGCAGGTCCTTGCGGGCCTGCTCCGAGCGGCGCAGCCGGCCCACCAGCGCCTGGATGCGCTCCGCCATGTGGTTAAAGTGGCCGGCCAGATCCGTGATCTCGTCGTGGCCCTCCTCCGGCGCCCGGTGGGCGAGGTCGCCATCCGCCAGGGCCCGGGCAGCCTCGCCGGTCGACTTGAGGCGCCGCACCAGGTCCCGGCTGAGCCAGCCGGTCACGATGGCCGCAACCGCCAGCACGAGCAGAATGACCACATTCAGCCGCATGGCCAGGGGCCCGGCCAGTGCCTGCACGAAGGTCATGTCCCGGATCATCACGAGCGAGAAATCCTGCAGTGGCGGCCGCGTACCCAGGGGGGCACTGGCGAGAATCACCGGGCCGATGCCTTTCAGTTCCGGCAGCTGGCGGAGCAGGTTCTGCGGCCGCGCCCCGGCAGGCTGGAGGTATTCGCTCGGAATCGAGCCGTCAGTCAGGGCAGGGCGGGTCGCCATCAGTATCCGGCCGGTCGGATCGACAATGGCGATATCCTCATCGGTCAGCAGCGCCTCGGCCAGGCTGAAGGTCGAGCGGATGCTGCGGACATCGCCCACGCCCCGGGCCCGGAGGCTGCCGGCGAGGCGGTCAGCCAGCACCAGCGCCTGCTTGTCCAGCCGCTGTTCCTCCGTGCTGATGACGATGGTCCGGACCCAGTGGGGGAGGAGCAGGGTGGCGGTCACACCCAGCAGCCCGATCAGCAGCAGGTAGGTGAGCAGCAGTTTTGTGCCGATGCGCATTGGCTGTTACTCCCCGGTCTCGAATTTGTAGCCGATGCCCCAGACCGTCTTGAGGTAGCGCGGCTTCTCGGGGTCGGGCTCCACTTTTTTGCGGAGCCGCTGAATGTGGACATCCACCGTCCGGAAGTCCCCATAGAAGCTGTAGTCCCAGACCTTCTCCAGCAGCTGCTCCCGGGTGAAGGCACGGTGCGGATTCTGTGCGAGCATGGTCAGCAGGTCAAACTCTTTGGGTGGGCAGTCCAGCTGCTTCTCCCGCACGATCAGGGAGCGGCCCGCCAGGTCGATGGTGAAATCCCCGAAGACCAGCTTCTCAAGCGGCTTCGGCTCCGGGGCCGCAGCAGGCAGCGCAGCCGCGCCCCGGTCAAAGCGGCGGAGCACTACTTTGACCCGCGCGACCAGTTCGCGTGGGCTGAACGGCTTGGTGAGGTAATCCTCGGCACCCAGCTCCAGGCCGAGGATCTTGTCGACCTCGTCGCCCCGGGCGGTCAGCATGATGACGGGGATATCCATCGCCCGCAGCTCCTTGCAGATCTCAAAACCGCTCTTGCCGGGCAGCATCAGGTCCAGAACGACCAGGGAAGGGTGGAGTTCCCCGACCATGCGCCCCGCCTCCAGCCCGTCGGAGGCCTCGGCCACGGCGAAGCCCTCCTGCTCCAGGTAGAGCCGGCACAGCTCGCGGATATTCGCTTCATCATCGACCACGAGGATCTGGCGCATCAGGGGGCACCTCCAGCAGTCACTTGTATAACAGAGTTCGATCTGTGCCCGGTACATCCTCTCTTGACCATTCTGGGTATCAGTGGTACCGTAATACCGAACCATGCTACTTTAAACCAGTCCCGTGAGGCTGGAAGGAGCGGGCCAGCTGCATCGGGTGCGGTATAGTCGCACACATTTTGGCAGACTGCAACTCCTTGCCCCCACGGGCAAGGAGTTTTTGTGTTTCACGGAGGTGCTTTCACATGGGTGATCCGAAGGCGATGCTGATGGACGGGAACCAGATGAACCGGGCGCTCTCCCGGATCGCACACGAGGTGATCGAGCGGAACAAGGGCATCGAGCACGTGGCCCTCGTGGGCATCCGGCGCCGGGGTGTGCCCCTGGCCCACCGCCTGGCTGAGAAGCTGAAGGAGTTCGAGGGCCGCGACGTGCCGGTCGGGACGCTGGATATTACGCTCTACCGGGATGACCTGACCGAGCTCGCCTCGGTGCCCCTCGTCCAGAAGTCAGCGGTCACTTTCAAGCTGCCGGGCACCTGCGTGATCCTCGTGGACGACGTGCTCTACACGGGCCGCACCGTGCGGGCCGCCCTGGATGCGCTCCTGGATATCGGCCGCCCGTCGGTGATCCAGCTGGCGGTCCTGATCGACCGGGGCCACCGTGAGCTGCCCATCCGGGCCGATTATGTGGGCAAGAACGTGCCGACGTCGAAGAAGGAAATGGTCGAAGTGCACCTGAGCGATATTGATGGTGAGGATTTTGTGGCTTTGTACGACCTGCCGTAAGCCTTTTTTATTGACGCGGATTTACGGATTACGCAGATTTCGGGCAGTAGCATGGATTAGTTATGGTGGTCATCTGAAGGGCGGGACTCAGGTATTAATAAATATATGTAAACACCCCACTCACCCCCTCAAGATGAATTAATCAGCGTGTATTAAAATTCGCGTCATCAGCAAATCCGCGTCAATATAAGAAACCCAACTCGCACGCGAAGGGGAGACATCACCATGCCGGGCCTGAAGCGGAAGGATATCCTGGGTCTGCGGGATATGACCACCGACGAGATCGATCTCATTCTCAACACGGCTGAGACGCTGAAAGATATCGCCACCCGGTCGATCAAGAAGGTGCCTACCCTCAGGGGCAAGGCGTATTGTACCCTCTTCTACGAGAACTCGACCCGGACGGCCAAGTCGTTTGAGCTTGCCGGCAAGTACCTCGGGGCGGATGTGATCAACGTCTCCGCCAGCAGCTCCAGCGTCAAGAAGGGCGAGACCCTGCTCGACACGGCCCGCAACCTGGAGGCGATGGGCCTCGACGCCCTGGTGATGCGCCACCCGGCGGGCGGGGCGCCGCACATGCTGGCCCGGCATCTCTCCTGCAGCGTGATCAACGCCGGCGACGGCATGCATGAGCACCCGACCCAGGGGCTGCTGGACATGCTGACCATCCGCCAGCAGAAGGGCTCCCTCAAGGGGCTCAAGGTGGCGATCGTCGGCGACATCATGCACAGCCGGGTCGCCCGCTCGAACATCTACGGCCTGACCAAGTACGGCGCCGAGGTCTGGCTGGCCGGCCCGGCGACCCTGCTGCCAACCGGCTTCGAGGAGTTCGGTGTCAAGGTGACGACCCGGGTCGAAGAGGCGCTCGAGGGCGCCGACGTGGTCAACGTGCTCCGCCTCCAGCTTGAGCGCATGGAGAAGAGCCTCTTCCCGACCGTCGCCGAGTACCACAAGTTTTGGGGCGTCACCCCGGCCCGCCTCAAGCTGGCCAAGGCGAACGCCCTACTGATGCACCCCGGCCCCATGAACCGCGGTGTCGAGATCTCCTCGCACATCGCCGACGGCAACCAGTCCGTGATTCTCGAGCAGGTGACAAACGGCGTCGCCGTCCGCATGGCGATTCTCTATCTACTCATGGGCGGGGGTGAGGCGGCATGACGATCCTGATCAGGAACGGACGGCTCATCGACCCGGCTAACCACATTGACCAGCTCGCCGACATCTTCATCAAAAATGGCCGCATCGCCGCGATCGGCGAGGGGCTGAAGGACAACGGTGTCGACAAGGTAATCAATGCCCGCGGCAAGGTGGTCGCCCCCGGTTTTATCGACATCCATGTGCACCTGCGGGTGCCCGGCCAGGAATATAAGGAAGATATCCGGACCGGCACGGCGGCGGCGGTCCGGGGCGGCTTCGTCGGCATCGTCTGCATGCCGAACACGAACCCGGTCATCGACAACGTGCCGCTCGTCAGCTACGTGGTTAACCTGGCCCGGGAGCAGGGGCTGTGCAAAGTCTGGCCGACCGGCGCCATCACGAAGGGCTCCAAGGGCGAGCAGCTGGCCGAGATCGGTGACATGAAGGAAGCGGGCATCGTCGCCATTACGGATGACGGACGTCCGGTGACGTCGAGCGAGACGATGCGCCAGGCGATGATCTATGCCAAGCAGTTCGACCTGATGGTGATGGACCACGCCGAGGAGAAGGCAATCTCGGCGGGCGGCGCCATGCACTACGGCAAGGTCTCGTCGATGCTCGGCATCAAGGGCATTCCGTCCACCAGCGAGGAGGTCCAGGTCGCCCGGGATGTGCTGCTCTCGCTGGAGACGGGGGCGCACGTGCACATTCAGCATATTTCCAGCCGGCAGTCGGTGGCGCTGGTCCGCTGGGGTAAGCAGATGGGCGCCCGCGTCACCTGCGAGGCGACGCCGCACCACTTCACGCTGACCGATCAGATCGTCGCCGATCTGAACTACTCGACCGACACGAAAATGAATCCGCCCGTCCGGGAGGAGGCCGACCGGCTGGCGATCATTGCAGGCATCGCGGATGGCACCATCGATATTATCGCCACCGACCACGCCCCTCACCACATTGATGAGAAGGCCGTCGAGTACCAGGACGCCGCGTTCGGCATCACTGGCCTGGAGACGAGCGTCGGCCTGACCGTGACCAAACTGGTCAAGCCGGGGATCATCTCGCTGGCGCAGATGGTGACGATGATGTCGACCCGCCCGGCCGAACTGGTGGGCTTGAAGGCCCCGGCCCTTGTGGAGGGGGCGGAGGCGGACATTACCATTATCGATGTGGACAAGAGCTGGACAGTGAAGGCGGAGGAGATGGCCTCGAAGTCGCTCAACAGTCCGTTCATCGGCTGGGAGCTGACGGGCGCGCCGCATGCGACGATCGTCGGCGGCAAGCTGCGGATGCTGGAGCAGCAGGTGATCGGCGAATGACGGCAACGTTGAAGGCGTCCCGGACGAAGGCGGCGTGGGTCCAGGAGTGGGCCGAGGTCGTGGCGCAGACCGGCGATCATGATGTCTACAAGCTGACGCTGCGGGCGCCGGAGATTGCCCGGCGGGCGGTGGCCGGCCAGTTTGTCGAGGTGCGGCCGGTGGCGGGCCGGGGGTCGGCGGCGGTCGACCCGCTGCTGCGGCGGCCGTTCAGCATCTGCGAGATCCGGCCTGACGAGGGCATCATCACGTTGATCTACCGGGTGGTGGGCCGGGGCACTGCCGTGATGGCGTCGGTCACCGCAGGCCAGGAGCTGAATGTGATGGGCCCGCTCGGCCACTCGTTCCCGGACCCGGCTACGGGGCGGGGGATGCTGGTGCTGGTGGGCGGCGGTCTGGGCATCCCGCCGATGGTGGCTGCGGCGGCCCGGGCCCGGGCCGAGGCGCCGGACCGCTGCGTGACAGCGATCCTGGGCGCCCGCCACGTGGGCTTCCTGGCGGGTGCTGAGGAATTGGCAGCGACCGGCGTGCCCGCGGCGATCATGACGGATGATGGTTCGGCTGGGCACCAGGGCTTCGTCACTGCACCCCTGAAGGAGTTGCTGGATGCGGCGGGCGCGGGCTGCGAGGTCTGGGCCTGCGGCCCTGAGGGCATGCTGATGGCGGTCAAGGAGCTCTGTCGGGCTGCCGGGGCGCCCTGCTTTGTCTCGGTTGAGCGGCACATGGCCTGCGGCTTTGGCGCCTGCATTGGCTGCACGGTGCCGAAGTCGGGGGAGCCGGGGTTTTGGAAAGCCTGTCAGGATGGGCCGGTTTTCCTGGCGGAAGAGGTGGAACTGGGTGGCTGATTTAAGCACGGAACTGTGTGGGATTCGCTTCAAGAATCCGGTCTGGACGGCGTCGGGCTGCTTCGGATACGGTCGGGAGTTCGCTGACGTGTTTCCGCTGTCGGAGCTGGGTGCGATCTGCGTGAAGGGGACGGCCCCTGAGCCGTG
Source organism: Bacillota bacterium (assembly GCA_028287415.1). GTDB lineage: Bacteria > Bacillota > Sulfobacillia > Symbiobacteriales > Symbiobacteriaceae > RYN-353. The sequence continues at coordinate 11,085 of JAQBPS010000048.1, forward strand.
GGTCGGCAACAAGGGGACGCGGGTGGTCGAGACGCCCGGCGGCATGCTGAACGCGATCGGGCTGCAGAACCCGGGCATCGACTACTTTCTGAACGTGGACTGGCCCTGGCTGCGGGAGCAGGGCGCCACGGTCATCGTCAATATCGTCGGGCGAACGGTCGCGGAATATGTGGCAGTCGCCCGCAGGCTGGAGGGCTCCGGCGTCGCTGCCGTCGAGTTGAACATCTCCTGCCCGAACGTGAAGGAAGGCGGCCTCGCCTTTGGCACCAGCCTGAAGGGTGCGGCGGAGGTGACGGCTGCGGTGCGCAAGGCGACGTCGCTGCCGCTGATGGTGAAGCTCTCGCCGAACGTGACGAACATTGTCGACTTTGCGAAGGCGGTCGAGGATGCCGGGGCCGATGCGGTCACGCTGATCAACACGCTGCTGGGCATGTCGGTCGACATCCGGAAGCGCAAGCCGGTACTGGGTAACCTGTTCGGCGGCCTGTCGGGGCCGGGGGTGAAGCCTGTCGCCCTGCGCATGGTCTGGCAGGTGGCGGGCGCCGTGAAGATCCCGGTGGTCGGGATCGGCGGGATCATGACCGGGGCGGATGCGGTCGAGTTCCTGATGGCGGGCGCCCGGGCTGTCCAGGTCGGGACGGCCTGCTTCGTCAACCCGCGGGCGCCGATCGACGTGATCAACGGCATCGCGGCCTTTATGGCTGAGACGGGTGTCTCCCGGGTGGCGGACCTGGTCGGGGCAGCGCGGCCTGCGGCAGGGGCTGAGGGCAACCTGCCTGCTTTAGGGCGGGAGGCTGGCACCAAGCCGGCAAAAGTGGCGACGGGGGAGACTGCGGACGCGTTGCGGCAGTTTATGAAGGACTCGGACCGGTTTTGATGGTTTAGAGCCGGACATTATTTTGCCACGGATTTCACGGATTACACGGATTCGGACAATCAAACATATATTACCCGGTATAATATATTATGTATTAAATCAGTGTAATCCGTGAAATCCGTGGCGATAAAAATTCTTCTCTAAAGGATGTGCCACACCATGCTCAACCACGACGAGGTTATCGCACTGCTCAAGG
>JAQBPS010000095.1 GCA_028287415.1 Bacillota bacterium
ACCCCCACGCTTATGCCGGTGGCCTGGGACCGTGGCTCCAGGGCTTCATCGGACAGTCCGCCCGGTTTATCCACCGGGTGGCCGCCCTCGGCCTGATGGCAGCGCCCCTGATCTGGCTCCTGGGTGACACGAAGAGCCTCTGGCCCGACCTGAAGGAGCTGCTGGCGTTCGGCAAGGCCGACATGCAGTACATGATGGTCGCCCCGATCCACTACACGACCGGCAAGGGGGAACTCCCCCAGCAGGGCAAGTACAACGGCGGCCACAAGATGAACTTCTACATCGTGATTTTCACCTTCCTGGGCTTCATCGTCTCCGGTCTCTGGATGTGGTTTGGCCGGGGTCCGGTCGCCGCAAAGGATACCTTCAATCTGATGAAGCTGATCCACAGCGTCAGCTTCTGGATCGCTTTGTATATGGGCCTCGCGCACATGTACCTGACCGCGATCCACCCGTTCACCAGCCGCTCCCTTGAGGCGATGCTGAAGGGGCGCCTGGAGCTGAACTACGCCAAGGCGGAGCACGGCATCTGGGTTGATCGGGAGATCAAGAACGGCACGGCGGACATCACGGAGGAGGGCAAAGCCTCGTGAATTCCGAAATGAAGCACGATCGTGCCAGCTGTCCCCGTTGCTTGGGCAGCGGCCACGTTGCCAGCGATGAATTCTGCCCCGAGTGTGCCGGACAGCCGTTTGTGAGCCTGGACGGACATACTATCGTCTGCGAACACTGTTTCGGAACGGGGCGCGTCAACGTGCCCTGCCCGGACTGCAGCGGGCACCGTCACTAGGAGAAGCGAGACCTTCGCAGGGAGACGGCGTGCCGTCTCCCTGCTTTCTTATATGTGAGGAGGCGAACTGATCGCAATGATGTTCTCTGAAATCGTGATCCGGGAGGGGCGCTACGCCCCGGGCCAGCTGATCTCCCCCAAGAGCGAGGTCGGGTTCTGGACCCCGGTGACCAAGGATGCCGCCGGCAACCAGACCGGCAGCCTGGAAATTGCCGATGTTGTTGAGCTGCGTTTCACGAAGCCGGCCGCAGCGCAGAAGTTCCATCTGGTCGTGCGCGGCCAGGTCGGGACGGATGGCATCGGTGCGGAGTGGACGATCGTGATCCCGACCGAGCGGATGGGCATTCTGTACGTGCCCCAGGGCTTCAGCGCCGAGCAGTCGATCATGGGCGCCGTCTACCGGCTCTCCTCCCCCCGCAACATGCGCATTCTGCTCGACCAGATGTCGGAAATGCCTGGACTTAACTTTACGCTTCAGCTCCTTACTGGAGGTTGATATAGATGCAGTCCTATGAGTTTCTGAAGGCGTGGCGAGAGCGGGCTCGCACCTGGCAGGCCAAGGTGCCTGCCCCGGCTTCCATGCCGAATGATGTTGCGATGGATGGCGCCGTGCTGGCCGGCGACCCGATGGTAACGCTGGTTCAGCCGGTGTTGCCCGCGGATCTGTTTGCCGGCGCGGTCGCCGATGTGGCCGGGCTGCTGGCTGCCTACCGTGCGGGCGATGAGGCCAAGGCGCCTGCCGCCATTGCTGCCGTAGTGGGCGGTGCGTCCGCTGATGACCGGGCCGCGCTCGTGGCGGCTGTGCTGACCGAGGGCGGAGTAGCGGCGTGGGCTGCGGCTCACCAGGTGGACCCGACCCTGCTGGGCACGGTGGCCGGCCTGGCGCTCCAGCCGTTCATGGCCCGGTTCGCCGTGGCGGTCACCGCCGAGGCGCCGCTGGGCATGTGGCGGCGCAACTACTGCCCGACCTGCGGGTCGCCGGCAGATGTCTGTCGGATCGACACGGACAACATCCGCATGCTGCACTGCCCGACATGCGACACCCAGTGGGAGCACCACCGGCTGACCTGTGTCAACTGTGACACGGAGGACACTCAAAAGGTGAACATCCTGACGGTCGAGACGCTCGAACCCTGGCGAGTCGAGGTCTGCGAGGTCTGCGGCGGCTACACCAAGAGCCTGGACCAGCGGCACGGCGGCCACCTGGCCATGCCGAGCGTGGACCTGTTCCTGGAGGATGCCCGGACGCTCGCACTCGATGTGCTGGCTGAGCAGGAAGGCTACCGGCGAGGGGGGCGGGTGCAGTGAGGCACCTGATCACCGAAGCCGGAGTTTCTTCGGTTGAGCAGCTGGCGGAGTATGTCGCCCGGGGCGGGTACGAAGGGCTGCGCAAGGCGTTGCTGAACGGCCCCGCCTGGGTGGTTGCAGAGATGCGCCGGGCCGGTCTGCGGGGCCGGGGCGGCAGCGGCATGGGCGGGCCTGTGGCCGACAAGTGGGCCAGGGTCGCCCGTGCCGAGGGGCCGATTCCCCGGTACGTGGTCGCGAACGGGGCCGAGGGGTCGCCGGTCAGCCACAAGGACCGGTACCTGATGGCGCTGTTCCCGCACCGGGTGCTTGAGGGGCTGCTGATTGCGGCGGCCGCCACGGGCGCGACCGGGGGCTATCTGTATGTGCGCGGCGACTCCGAGGAGGCTGTCGCGGGCATGGAGCTGGCGTTGGCCGAGGCTCGTGAGGCCGGCCTGCTGGGCTCGGTTGAGGTCGAGCTTCAGACCGCCGCTGCCCGCTACCACGCCGGTGAGGAGACCGCTGTGATTGACGCGCTGGAGGGCCTCGAGGGCCTGCCGCAGCCGAAGCCGCCCCGCCCCGAGGAGACTGGGCTGCACGGCTGCCCGACCGCTGTCAGCAATGTCGAGACGCTGGCGGCAGCCGCTGGCGTGCTGCGGCTGGGACCGGAGGCGTTCCTGGCCGTCGGGACGGCTGAGTGCCCTGGCACTGCGCTGTTCACGGTCGGCGGCGATGTGGCGCACCCCGGGGTCTATGAGATGCCTTACGGTACTGCACTGGCTGAGCTGCTGGCCGAGGCGGGTGCGCCGGCGCGCGACGAGCTGCTGGCGGTGCTGCCGGGGGGCCTCAGCTCGGGGCCGTTGCGGCCTGATGAGCTTGACGTTGCCCTGACCTACGAAGCGCTGGCGGCAACTGGCTCAACGCTTGGAAATGCGGCTGTGGTCGTTTTCCGGCGGGATGGCAACAGCCTGGCCCGGATTGCTGCGGAGACGAGTGAGTTCCTGGCGGAGTCCT
>JAQBPS010000122.1 GCA_028287415.1 Bacillota bacterium
TCGGCGCCGTTCTCTATATGTAGGGCTCTGTTTGTTTAGGGGAGCTGGGGGCGCCCGTCTCAGACGAGGGCGGGCTCCCGGACTTCCTTTACGGTGGTCTCGTCGGCGGTCACCCGGGCCTCTACGACCTTGCCGCACTTGCACTTGATCTCCATCTGAACCTCACCGACGATGCGGGTCACATCCAGCAGCCGCTTGCCGCACCGGCACCGGATCTCTTGGCGATTACCGCTCCGTGACACCGGCCCCACTCCTTTCTGGGAACTCATTCAGGTTCAACTCAGCACACAGGGCCTGCTTCACCTCGTCGCGGGTCTCTATGTCCCAACTATTTTCCAGCCGCCCCAGGATCGTTCGGCTGACGATCACGCCCCGGTTAGCCAGGGCCTGTGCCAGTTGCCGAAGTGTCATCCCTTTGGCGATCCGGGCCATTATGAGCGGCAGTCGCCGGTTGTCTTCCATGTTGCCGACACCTCAATATCTCGTCCTCTGAGGACAACTTTATAACGACGGGTTTCCGCTGTCAACAGAGTTTGTCCCTAAAACACAAGTTCTTTTTGTAACAAGCGCGGGCTTCATGAAACGTTCACAATCCCTCTGTGTTGACAACGGAAACAGCAGTGTCTACACTAGTGTTCAGAGCACAAGGAAGGGGGTCATGTTGTGTTGGGAGAACGACTGCGGGCGCTCCGCGACCGCACAAGGCTCCGTAGAAGCGACCTGGCCGCCCTCTTTGACCTGACCGAAAACGGATATGACCAATACGAACGCAAAGAAAACGCGGGAGTGCCGCCCTTGACCAGAGCGGCCTGGGCGGCATCCCGAATGTTAGTTAGCCTGGACTGGTTGATTGGGAATTCGGCTACGATGTGGGCACAGGATATATTGATGCCCATGCGAATCACACTCAGGACCGAAATAGACCGGCGCCCGTTGGGGCCGTCCGTCGATTTCGACCACCGCATTTGCGAGCTGCTCCGCTGGACTCACCAGTATGACCCCGAACGGTACGATGCGTTCGTTCTGGCGGCTGTTGCCCCGCTGGCCCGCAGCCGGGAGAAATGCCTCGAAAAGATGGAGGCCATTCTCCAGGGCGAGGACATCGAGATTGTCAACCCAGCCATCGACTACCTGGCCGGGTTCTGGCAGTTGTCGCCAACCTGGCTCATGCACGGCACCGGCGAACCCTTCATCACCGATCCCGGTCCGCACCTGGCCACCCTACAGTTCCTCCAGGAGCACGGCCTGTCGTATGAGTTCCTGGCGCATCATTTGAACGTGCTCACTGCCCTCAAGGCCGGCTGGACCGCCGACCAACAGGAAGCTGGCGAATAACAAAAGCCTCCCCGATATCGGGGAGGCTTTTGTTATGCCTGTTAACTACAGGGCATCGGCAGATTGCTTCCGGCGCAAGCGCCAACCAGTTGCGGTATGACCGCTGCGAGGAGCAGTTGGAACCCCAAGGCCGCCAGAACAAAGGACACGATTCGAGTCTTCAGTGACACTTTCCCCACCCTCTCCGAATTCACCTGAGCTGAGCTACGAGCGTTTGTGATGCCCGAAGAGATGATAGATCCCGGAGCCGCCCAATTCCGGACGCCATTCCCAACGCTGCATCTCGGGCCTGATCTATGCGGCCTTGCTTACTTAATAGTGAGATTCGTAGATGATTGAGCTGACGAGCGGCATACTCGCTGGGATACTGTGCAAGTATGACTTCAGCTCCGGCAACGGCGGTAGCTACCTTTGCAAGGTCGCCGGCAGCGAGCCCAATGTGCGCATCACTGATGGGCACGTATACCCTCTGGAATGCATCCTCTGGAATGGACGCTCTCGCCGTGTCCGCTGCGGCCTGCGCATCCGCAACCCGGCCCTCACTGGCCAGCAGACGAACAAGGTCGGCACAGACCAGACCAAGAAAGCAAAGGCGATCTCTCTCATCATGGGGGCCGATGTTGCAAAGGTGCCACACCCTGGCCGCCTCATAGGCCGCAATCGCTTCTGCGGCTGTGCCGTGCTTCGCTTTATAGTCCCCCACGCCTCGAAGCGCCCGACCGCGGAAGCGTTCATCAGCCGGCAGGTACTCGAACATCTGAGCGACGGATCTCTGCCACGCGTCCGCATCCTTCATCTCGTCGGCGATATGCGCCCCGAGGAAACTGGTTTTCAGTTTCGTGAGCGGTCGGGCCTCTGAAGCCGCCATCACTTCTTCAACCAGGCCGGCGCACATCGCAGCGTTGAGAGGGCTGGTCAGGAGTTGGACGTTTGCCTTCAGGTGTAGGTAGTCGTACCGATCAGCACCGGCAAAGGATGCCCTGTGCTCGGATATCAGTATTAACGCTTGCGCAAGGCGTCCAGAGCGCAGCAACGTGTATACCGTTGGTTCAAGCTCCTTGTACTGCATAGACACCCCTCTCTCGGTTGGTGTTGCCGGTGGTTGATTTGTGAACAGTATAGACTCAAATGCGTTAACTTTGCAACAGAAACATACGCAAATGGGACCAAACATTCGTTCGCCAATATTCGCAGGACCATGCTGTCATTTTGGTGAAATGTCTGTCGAAAGTATAGTGCAAGGTACACGGCATGTTATAGAATAAGATATAGCGTAAAATATAGCACTAGTGAAATTAGAAGTGAGGTATGATGTTAAACGGTGATGCATCATGCCTTACCCTCGCAAGGTGCGGCGCCAGCCGCCGGAGGGGTACATATCGACAGAAGAGGCCATGCGGTTCCTGGACATGTCCCTGCGCACGTTCTACAAGTACAAACGAGAATACAAGGACTTCCCGGCCTCGCTGATGCAGGGCGGCAGGGCCTGGTACAAACGCGCCGACCTGGAAACCTGGAAGCGTAATCACATGGAACCGTAACATAATTCTCGCTTGCCGTAAATGGTTCGCTAATAGGTTTGTCGTCGCGGGGGTAGATTCCTGCTGTTCATGGTGTAGACAGAAAAGGTTTCGATATGGTACTATGTCTCCAGAGCGCCGAGAGCGCCAAAAGCAGAGCCCCCCGAGGGCCTGGCCCCTTCCCTTCACCGGGACGGGCGCCGGGTCCTTTTGCGTTGTCCAAGCAATGGAGGGGCGCCGCTATGGCGAAAGTTCAGAAGAAGGTCCGGCTGCCGGCCCGTAGGGTGATCGCCCAAGCCTGGGCTCCACTGCTCAAGCATTTCCTGCACGTAGACATAAACCTGCCGGTCTGTTGGGCGTGTCATACCGGAGTACCTTTTGATCCGAGCGCTGAAGGGGCGGCCCGCTGGGATACAGCCCGAGGTTTGGACCGTCACCACATCGTTCCCGAATCCCTGGGTGGCACGGCGGACGCCCGCAACCTGTTTCTGATCTGCCCGGCCTGTCATGCCCAGGCGCCCACAACGGACACCCCGGAAATCTTCTATGCCTGGCTCGAAACCCGGCTGAAGAAGACCCAGCGCGAGGCGAAGAAGATCGAACGGTCTTTGCGAGAGTTGTTGCCCGGCAAGCGGGACTTTGAAGCCATAGTCGCATGGGCCGCCGCGAAAGACCCAGCCGAGCTGCGGGGCATAATCCTGGGCGCCAAGGTCGGGGTACACTTCGACTCGAAGAAAGGGCCGACGATTCCCATCTCTGGCGTAGTCGGATTTCTGGTCCAGCAGTTCCGCAAGGAGACCGCCGGTCAGGCGGCACCGCCGGTCCAAGAGAAACGAAACCGGGTGGCGGAATTTATCCAGTCCGTGCTGGGCATTTAGCAAGGAGGGGTGCAGCGTGTCGCCTGGTGAAAAACTTCTACTGTCCGCCCAGGAAGCGGCCGACCTGTTGGACATCGGCATGAACAAAATGTACGCCCTCCTGAACGCCGGCGAGATCCCGGCCATTCGGCTGGGCATTGCCAGGACCACGCAGCAGCGCGGCGTCCATTGGAAAATTTCCCGGGCCGCGCTCGAGCGCTGGATCGCATCCCAGACCGACGCCGCTAGCTAACCGTCTGCCTGTTCGAATTGACGTTCGGTTTCGTTATATGTAGCATTGAGTTGATGGCAACCCTTTCCTGCGGTTGCCATCAATCTGATAACAGGAGGTAGCGTATGGAGAAGGCGAAGGCCACCCGGAAGCCGAGAAAGAACGCAAACGGGGAAGGCACGGTCTTCAAGCGCACCCGGGGCGGAAAAACCTCATGGTATGCCGAGTTGGTCGTCGGTTGGAAAGCGGACGGCAACAAGAACGTCCTGCGGTCCCCGGCCTGCACGCTCAAGGACGACGCCAGCACATGGCTGGCACTACGGCGCACCGAGCGCAGCCAAGGTAGCCTGACCGAACCCTCCAAGCAGACGGTCGCATACTTCATGACGGCATGGATGGAGACGACGGCCAGCCATGAGGTAGGGGCCAGCACTATGCAGCTCTACCGCAACATGTTCAACTGGTACATCGTCGAACCACTGGGCCAAGTACAACTCCAGCAATTACGCCCGCAACAGGTCCAGGAGCTTTATCATTCGTTGATGCAGTCAGGCAAGAGTCCCCGCACGGTGCAACTCGTTCATGCCGTACTGCGACGGGCGATGGCCCAGGCGACAACGTGGGGCCTCTTGCCCAAGAATCTCATGGAGTCCGTGAAACCGCCCAAGGTGGAGCACAAGGAGGTTGCGGTGCTGACGCCGGACCAGGTGGTTCAGTTCATCGCCTCAGCCAAAGAAGATCGGCTGCACGCGATGTTTCTTCTGGCGGTGACAACTGGCCTGCGCCGGGGCGAGCTGCTCGGCCTCCGCTGGCAGGATATAGATATGGACGCCGGCACGCTCACGGTCGCCCAGGCGCAGAAGAAGATCGGCGAGCGAATCGAGTTCGGCACCACAAAGACTCGGGCCTCGCGGCGGACGATCGACCTGCCGGATGTCGTCCTGGTGGCCTTCAAACTGTGGCGCCGAGAGCAGGCCAAAGAACGCCTGAGAGTTGGAGAGGCCTGGGTGCACCCGGAACTTGTCTTTACCAGCACCATCGGCAGCCCAGTCCATCCCAAGAACATGCTCGACCGCAACTTCAGGGACGTGCTGGAGCGGGCCGAGCTTCCCCGCATCCGGTTCCACGACCTGCGACACACGGCGGCCACCTTGCTCCTGGCGAACGGCGTCAACGCCCGGGTTCTTATGGATGTGCTCGGTCACTCGCAGATTAACATCACACTCGGCCTGTACGGGCATGTGTTGCGGGAACAAAAGAAAGAAGCCGCCCAGAAGGTTGACGCCTTCCTGGCGGCTGCTGAGAAAAAGGCTCGGTAGAGAGCCTAACCGCTGCGATGGGCCGGGAGAAATCCCGGCCCAAACTCGTACTCCTGACGCGTTCCTGACAATCGCTGCGCTCCTGACAGGAGAAAACCCGGAAACCCTTTCGGCTATTGGTGGTCGCTGAGGGGCTCGAACCCCCGACCCCATGCGTGTAAATTATAGGCAAAGAATCGCTACCGACATTAGTCTTCGTGATAATCCTACTGCCGCTTGCATTCTGACGTTATTCCACTTTTGCCGGGAACGGTCAACCTCTACCGTACTCCTGACGCTACTCCTGACATTCGCGAAAAAGAACCGTTGACAGAGAATTGCCTCCCGGTATATGCTGACTCCAGAGCCCCATGAGGGCCTAAAACAGAGCGCCTAGAGCGCCAGCTTCCTTTCCTTAACTGGAGAGGACGCTGGCGCTTTTTGTTTTACCCGAAATCGGTTCCCTGAGTAGTGAGGTGATCGCAGATGGATTTCAGGCAACTGAATATCAAGCTGACTCCCGGTGTGGATGACGACATTGCCGAACGCCTGGAGCG
>JAQBPS010000125.1 GCA_028287415.1 Bacillota bacterium
AGTATGCGGCCGGATCGAAGCCCGCCACCGAGCAGAAGGAGGGCGCGTCGGAGCCGAGCCAGGTCAAGGTGATCTCCCGGCTGAAGTTTCGGATGGATGGCGTCGGCTACTACGGCGACAAGCGAACCCACCTGTTCGTCATCCCTGCGGACGGTTCGGCGAAGGCCCGCCAACTGACCAGCGGCGACTTCGACCATCAGTTCCCCACCTGGGCGCCCGACGGGAAGGCGCTGTACTGCACCGCCCTCCGCCGGCCCGATGCCGACGACCTCAACCGGTCCGACATCTGGCGCGTCGCTGTGGCAACCGGTGAGACGGAGCTGGTCTGGGAGAACGCCGGCCCGGTATGGGGACTGAAGGCGGCGCCCGATGGCCGTCACCTGCTCTTTGGCGGCCACGAGAATCAGCACGAGGGCTCGACCACGCCGGAGCTGCTGATCCTGCCGCTCGGTCACGACGGCCTGGCGGCGGGGGTGGCCGTCAGCCTTACCCACAAGCTCGACCGTCCCATCGGCCCGGCGGGTACCTCCGACCTGCGGGCAATGCCCATGTTTTCCTCCGGCGAGTGGGCGTCCGACGGCAAGGGCGCCTATTTCCTCCTGGGCGCCCGGGGCGACTCGAACCTGTGGTATACGCCGATTGAGGGCGGAGAGCCGATCCAACTCACCCGGTATGTCGACCGGACCGTTGCCGACTTCAGCCTCGCCGCAGATGGGAAAATCGCTCTGATCATCGGCGACGGGGTCAACCCGGACGACATTTTCCTCTTCGCAAAGGGCGATTCGCGCCGTCTCACCGATCACAACCCGATCGCCCGGGAGCTTGCGCTTGTCGTGCCCGAGCGCTTCACGTATGAAGGCGCCGGCGGCCGGCAGATGGACGGCTGGCTGATGCGACCGGCGGACTATGAGCCCGGCCGGCGCTACCCGACGGTCCTGTCGATCCATGGCGGGCCGCACGGTGCCTATGGCAGCGGCCTGATGGTCTACTTCCAGGCGCTGGCGGGGGCGGGCTTCGCCGTCATCTATACGAATCCCCGGGGCAGCCAGACGTACGGCCAGCAGTTCGCCCTGGATGTCGTCGGCGACTGGGGCGGCCAGGACTTCGTCGATATCATGAACGGCGTTGATGCGGCGGTCGCCACCGGCGTGGTCGACCCCGAGCGGCTCGGCGTGATGGGCTGGAGCTATGGCGGCTTTATGACGTCGTGGACGGTGACCCAGACGGACCGCTTCAAGGCGGCGATCGCGGGCGCACCGGTCGTCAACCGGTACAACTTTATTGGCACGAGCGATATCCCCTGGTTCATGGAGCATCAGGGCGGGGGGAGCAACCCCTGGGGCGAGGATGGCGGCGCCCAGCTGCTGGAGCGGTCGCCGATCCGGTACGCCAACCGGGTGACGACGCCGACGATGGTCGTCTGCGGCGAGGGCGACCTCCGCTGCCCGATCGAGCAGGCGGAGCAGTTCTACGTCGCCCTGAAGCGGATCGGCAAGGCGCCGACTGTGCACATCCGCTATCCGGGCGAGTACCACGGGGTCGCCCGGCCGGAGCACAAGCTGGACCGGTATGAGCGTACGGTCGCCTGGTTCCGGCATTACCTGACGAAGTAACTGCCGTCATAAGCGGTGTAGCTGCTGGTTTCAGCATAACACCGAACGCACCATCGCCTTGTCGAAAGGCGGCGGTGCGTTCGGTGTTTTCGTACACCAAGTTTCGACAGGTGGCTGACGCCTGACTTGCTAACGACCCAGCAAGACGAGCCGCCCGTCTGGCAGCCAACCCAGGATTACCTGTGATCCGATATCGCCGTAATCCAGATGGCTGCCATCCAGACGGTACTCCGAAACCCTGCCCTCTGTCACTACGGCGGTGCCGGCTGGATTCCAGGTTGCCTCGCCTTCGATGGGCACTTCGACTGTGCCGTCCAGATTCACGATGCCCGTGCCGGGGATTAGCAGATGCTTGCCGTCGGGCGACCACTGCACATCCCGTGGCACGGCCCGGTCGGGAACTTGCCGCCACGCGGCCTTTTCCAGGTGGCCGATGTCGGCCAGCCAGCAGTGCTCGCCACAGAGCACGAGCTTGCGGGAGTCCGGTGACCACGCGAACACCACCGCTGTACCCCGGTTGAAATGTTCGGCTGGCAGGGCACCTGGCATACGGCTGATGATCTTGCCGTCCCGGGACGCGACGACCAGGTCGACGGCTGACGCAGATGCGCCCGCCTGGTCCAACGCAGCGACCACCAGGCGACCGTCCGGACTGACCTCCGCGGCCACCAAATCCCATCCCTGCGGTGTGAGGGCTTGTCGCAGTTGCACGTTCGCATCAAGGCGCCCATCGATGCCAAAGTGCACGAGGGGATCGATCCAGAAGCCTTGCCCTGACCAGGTCATGCGCCGCGGCATGAACGACCCTTGCGTTGGCTCGGCGGCCGCTGTGATCTTCCCGCTGTTGATCTCGAACACCATCGGCATATAGAGCCGGCGCTCGTCACAGGGGTCACAACCGGAGTACAGCAGATAGCGCCCGTCAGGTGACAGGCTGATATGCCCCTGCGCCGTCTTGAAGCGATGGATCTCTCGCTGCTCCCCAAGATGGTTCAGGGCGGCGGCGCGCACGACCAGCTCGGGCACTTCTGCAGTTGCCTGCGGGGTCACGGCCTGCGGGGCGGGCGGAATCTCCGTCACGGCTGGCTGTGGGATGGGGGGCGGTGGCGG
>JAQBPS010000133.1 GCA_028287415.1 Bacillota bacterium
GGCGCCACCACCGACCCGTCCAGACTCCGCCTGCGCACCTGCCACGCAAAGCAGAGCTTGGCCGCCACCAGGCCCGCCAGCGCCATGGAGTAGCCCACGGCAGGCAGGCCGGTCATCGCCAGCCCCGCCGTGTACAGCCCGACCGTGCTGAGCCCGATCGCCGCCCCCCGCACCGCCACCGCCCCCACTGTGCCCCGCCCCAGCACCGGCTCACCGAGCGGCCGGGGCGGCCGCGCCATCACACCCGGTTCCGGCTGGTCTGTGGCCAGTGACAGGCTGACGAGGCCGTCGCACAGCATGTTGGTGATCAGCAGCATCGCGGCCGGCACTGGCAGAGCGAGCCCGACCGCGAGCGGCAACAGCGCCATCAGCGCCTCACCCCCGTTGGTTGTCAGGCTGTATGTCAGCGCCCGCCTGATGTTTGCGTAGGCGCTGCGCCCCTGCTCCACCGCCATGACGATCGCGGTAAAGTCATCATCGGTCAGCACCAGGTTGGCGGCGCCCCGAGTCACGTCCGTGCCCGCTATGCCCATCGCAATGCCGGTGTCGGCGGCCTGAAGGGCCGGCGCATCGTTCACGCCGTCACCGGTCATCGCCACCACATGGCCCTGACCCTTCAGGATCCGCACCACCCGCAGCTTGTGCTCGGGAGCCACCCTGGCACAGACCGCCAGCTGGTCCGCCGCCGCGGCCAACTCGCTGTCCGTCATGGCATCCAGCTGCGGGCCGGTCAGCACCAGGCCGGCGGGGCCGAGAATCCCCACCTCGCGGGCCACAGCCGCCGCCGTTGCCGGGTGATCTCCGGTCAGCATCAGCACGCGGATGCCCGCCTCCCGGCAACGCGCAATGGCGGGCTGGGCTCCCGGGCGGGGCGCGTCCACCATACCGGCGAAGCCCAGAAAAATGAATCCGTTTGCGGCGGGAAAGACCGGCTGGTCCTGCGGTCGCCACGCCAGAGCCAGGACACGCATGCCCCGGGCGGCCATGGCCTCGGCCGCCGCCAGCTGCTCGCGCCGGGCAGCGCCGGTCAGCGCCTCCCCGCCGGAGGGGCCGAGCCAGCGGCTGCACATGGGCAACACGGTCTCGGGCGCGCCCTTCACGTATAGGGCCGGACCGCCATCCGTCTGGCAGACGACTGACATTCGGCGCTCGCCCGCCGAGAACGGGGTCTCGTGGAGCCGGGGATACTTCGCCTGAAGCGTTGTCGGATCGATGCCCACGCGCCGGGCCGCAAGCAGGAGTGCCCCTTCCGTGGCATCACCCTCAGCTCGGAGCATGGCGCCGTCGCCCACGAGGCGGGCGTTGTTGCAGAGAGCAGCGGCCTCCAGGGCGGCGATTAACGGTCCATCCGGAACGGCCGGGGCGCCATCCCGCAGCAAATCAGCCTCGTTCCCCAGTGCCCAACGCGCCCCTGCCACCTGCACCTCCCGTACTGAGAGGCGATTGCAGGTGATCGTGCCCGTCTTATCCGTGCAAATCACCGTCGTTGCGCCCAGGGACTCCATGGCGCCGAGGCGGCGGGTCATCGCCCCCTGCTCTGCCAGGCGGGTGACCGCCGTGGACAGCGCGATTGTCACGGTCACTGGCAGCCCCTGGGGCATGGCCGACACCGCCACGCTGACCGACTGCGCCAGTGCCGCCCCCAGCGGGAGCCCCCGGGCAACACCCATCGCTGTCCCTGCCGCCCCTATGCCGAGGATGCCCCAGAACATCCACCGCGCCAGCTGCTGCAACCGGCGCTGCAGCGGCGTCACCTCCCGGCTGCCCTCCTCGAGCAGGGCAGCGACCTTGCCGACTTCGGTCGCCATGCCGGTCGCTACGACCAGCGCCTGCGCCCTGCCGCTTGTCACCACCGTGCCGGCGTAGACCATGTTGTGCCGGTCGGCCAGCGGCGTGGCCGGACTGCAGCAATGCAGGGCGGGATCCTTCACAGCCGGGCACGATTCCCCGGTGAGCGCCGACTCGTCCACCTGGAGGGCAGCGCTGAACACCAGCCGGGCGTCCGCCGGTACCCGGTCACCCTCCTCCAGAATGATCAGCTCGCCTGGCACCACTAGCTCGGCGGGCAAGGCCAGGGGACGGCCGCCCCGGACCACCACCGCCCGGGGCGCCGCCAACTTGCTGAGGGCACCCAGTGCGTGTGTGGCCCGGCTCTCCTGCCGCACCGCCATGTAGGTGGTCACCCCGGCAATGCCCAGCGCAGCAATGCCCTCGAGCCATTGTGCGACCGCCAGCGACACCCCGCCCGCCCCCAGCAGCAGCAAGGTGATCGGGTTCTTCAACTGCCGCAGCACAACTTCCGACAGCGCCGCCTGGCGCGCCGCACGCAGCTGATTGGGGCCGAACAGCTCCAGGCGGCGGGCGGCTTCCACTTCGGGCAAGCCCCGGGGTGTCGCCGTATCCAGGGTACGAATCAAAGCCTCAAGCGGCAGCGCATGCCATGCTGTGCCGGCGGGCGGCTCCGGAGCAGCGCCCGGCGTTTCGCCTGTAGATACGCCGGCTACAGGCATCGGCTCCCGCCCAGCGGCCACCTGGCCGGCGCCGGCGGCTAGCAGAATCAGACGTTCAAGCTCGCATGGGGTCACCTGCCCCTGTGCAAATGTGACCAGGACCCGTCCGGTCCACGGATTGGCGGCCACCCGCCGCACGCCAGGCTGGCCCGCTACCTGCCTGACGATCAGCCCACCCAAATGTGCGTTTCGCATGAGTCCGTCTACCGCGACCCGCAGCCGCCCCGGGAGCAGGTGGCGGTGGCCGTCATCACTCCAACCAAAAGCAATACCTGGCACATCGACCCTCCGATCGGCGGTGCGGTTGTCATAAGCGTCGGTGTGGCGGCTCATAATAGCATTGCGCCGGCGAGCCCCGGCAGCCTAGGAGACGGGGGGGAACAGCCATGAATGCAGCCCCGAGCGGGATGCAGCAGAATGGCGACATGCCCATGGTCCGCCGGGCCTTCAACTGGGGCGACTTTGTGCTCGGCCTCGTCGTCGGTGCGATTCTGCTTTAAGCGACACAGGGCACGCCATAGCGGCGTGCCCTTCGCTTATGCCTGATCACTGAACCAACGGTGGACCGCCCAGCATTGCGGGCTGCTCAGCCTGCAGTTGCGGCTGGGACTGGAAGTGGGGCTGGGGCTGGGGCTGGGGCTGGGGCTGGGGCTGGGGCTGGGGCTGGGGCTGGGGCTGGGGCTGGGACTGATTTTGGCCGACGGCCTGGGCCATCTCCTGCCGCATCTGCCCGCCAAAGCTGGCGATGCCCTGCGCGACCCGAATACCGCTGGCCAGCGCCGTCACGGCGAGGGCGCGGGCCCCCTTGCGCGCCGTGGGCGATGCGATCATGAGGCCCACGAGCCCCAAACCCAGGGTGCTCCACTCAAGACCTATGCTCCCGAGCATCTCGACACCAGTGCGTTGTAGCCGAATCACCCTGCTCACCTCAACCAACAGGATGCCCGAGCCCTGGCTGTGATACGCGTATACCGCTGATGTGGAAAGGTCATCCTAACACCGAGGGAATTATTGGGGGGAACTACAGTGAGACCACGCGACTGGCGGAGTTTCCTCACTGGTGCCGCAATGGGTATTGTCGCGGTAAAGCTGTTACCAATTGTCAAGCAGGCCGCACGCCCGGTCGCACGCGGCCTCATTGCCGGTGCAGTTGAGCTGGGCTACAAGACCAGCACCATAGTCGCACAGGCCCGTGAGGAGCTGGACAACATGGTGGCAGAGGCCCGCTTCGCACAGGAGCCGCCCGACGCCGGGGCGGTGGCCGCGTCATTGCCCGAGTCACTTCCAGACCCGGAAGCACTGGCAGAGCATCGACCGGACAGCCTCACATGAGCCGGAAATGCGTGGTCCCCCTGCCGATTTCGGCAGGGGGACCAACTTATGGTTCGAAAGGCTAGTGGCTCGGGGCTGCGGCTGTCTCCAGGGAGCGGATGCGGACCACCAGCGCCGTCCCGGAAATACCCGGATTCACCCGGATGCGGTGCCATTGGAGCACGTCCTGCCCCGGTTCGGCAAGGCCGGGCAGCGTCGTGACCGCTCCCACATAGCCGGCCTGCTTGGTCAGGGCGAGTGTGCGGTCGGTGTACCGGCCGGACGGGTAGGCGAAGAACCGGACGGGCCGCCCGGACTGCTCCGCCAGCACCCGCCGCGACTCGGTCAGCTCAAAGGCCTGTCGGTTCGAATCCAACTTGCTAAGGTCGGGATGGTTCACCGTGTGGCCGCCCATTTCGATGCCGGCAGCGGCCATCTCCCGGACCTGATCCCACGTGACATATTCCGGCTTGCCCACGTTCCCTGTGATCACAAACAACGTGCCGGGGTAGCCGTAGCGTTGCAGCAGCGGGAACGCATTGGTATAAAAACTGGCGTATCCGTCGTCAAACGTTAATACCACTGGATGTAGGGGTAGCTTGGCCCCGCCGCTGTACGCCTGGTACAACTGCTCCGGGGTGATGCCGACATAACCCGCTTGCCGCAGCGCCTCCAAATGATCCGCCAACTCCGGCGCCGGCAGATACAGGGAATTGGGTCCCTTGCGGATTTCATGGTACATCAGCACGGCCACGGGAATGGGTTTGCTGCTGTAGACGATGTTTTTGCTGGTGGCAGTGGCTCCCCGCTTCCCAGACAGATAGTCCCGCTCAGGATGGTGCGCGGGTGCAACGGGCTGCGACAACGCAACCGTCGGCGACGGCACCGCAGGGCGGACCGGGGTCCCGGGCCGGTGCCATCCAACCAGCAAAAGACTGCCACCCAAAAGCATTACCACGGAAGCTGCGGCGATCAGCCACAGCGGTACTTTCCGCTTTGATCTGGTCTCCTCCACTCGTCAACCCCACTTTAGTTTAAGTGTCGAACAAAGGCAGCACCATGCACTTGAACCAGCATATTGTCAGCATACTCCATGCACGTTCGCGTTGCAATCAGCAAATCCGGGCAACCGCGACCGCCCCAATTTCGTCTAAAGAGAGCGAGGAGAGATGATAAGATGATAATAATCAAGCGCAGTTGGCATCTGCTCGCGATCGCTCTGCTCCTGACCGCCTGCACGAAGTCAGTGTCCAGCCCACCAGCCCCCGTCGCCAAGCCGGTGGAGCCACCGGTGGTCGAGGCCCCAAAACCGCCGGCCTTGCTCGCTGGACCCGTCTACCTGCTAGCCAAGCCGGAGAAGCCCCTGTGGCCGGGGCCGGCGGCCGTCGTCGTTGAGAACAGCCCCCAGTCGCGGCCCCAGGCCGGTCTGAATGATGCTGACCTGGTGGTGGAGGCGCTCTCCGAGTCGGAGATCAGCCGCATGCTCGCCTTCTACTGGTCGAAACCGGCGGCGAAGATCGGCCCGGTCCGCAGCGCCCGTTCTCACACCGTGACCGTAGCCGCCGCTTATGGAGGAGCATACGCCCATGCCGGCGGTAATGATGATGCGCTGGCCACGCTGCGGCAGTCCGCCGGCACCCGCAACCTTGACCAAATTTACGGTGCAGAGGGCTACTTCTGGCGGTCGAAGGACCGCGTGGCCCCGCACAACCTGTACACCAGCACGAAACTGCTCGACCAGGCGATCCGGGAGCGCAACAGTCCCACTGCCGCAGTCGCG
>JAQBPS010000275.1 GCA_028287415.1 Bacillota bacterium
GACGCCACCAGCGGCCAGATGATCCTGAAGCAGATCGGGCAGGCGGTGCCCGGCGACCTGATCCTGATGCACCCGAAGCCCAACACCGCAAAAGTGCTGGAGGCAGCGCTGATCGGCCTTCAGGGCAAGGGGCTGCACCCGATGACGCTGAGCGACATGCTGAGTCCGGAGCCGGAAAGCCCGGCCAGCGCTTACGAGCATCAGCACGACCCGGGGCTGTAGCTAGCGGGACCGATCATGGCGCCACCTCCGCAACAATCTCACCCGTCCGGCTCGTGTCAAAGCCGCCCAGCGCTTCAAGCTGTGAACGCACCCAACGGTGGCTGAGGCTGGCCAGCAGCTGCCGCACCGGCTCCTCCTGCATCTGCTCCCTGGGGAAGACCATGTCATAGCGCACCCGCTGGAGCGGGACGAAGCCGAGGCCGAACGCGGACGCCATCGCTGCGGCACTTACGCCGGCATCAGCGGTGCCTGCGGCGATGGCCCCGGCTACCGCCGTATGGCTGGCGACGGTGCGCTCCCAGCCATGGAGGGCCGTGTGTGGAACGTTGGCCTGGCTCAGGGCCTGTTCCAGGAGGATGCGGGCGCCGGCGCCCGGCTCCCGGTTGACGATGCGCACGCCCGGCTGCGCCAGGTCCGCTGCGCCCTTTAGGCCCAGTGGATTCCCCGGTCGCACGAGCAGTCCCTCCTCCCAGACGCCCAGGTTGACCAGGACGGCGGGGCGCCCGGGCATCTGGCGGCGGACGAACGGGGTGTTAAACTCCCCCGACTCCGCATCGTACAAGTGCACGCCGGCACCGTGCACCTCGCCCCGGGCCAGACGGGCCAGCGCTGCCGTGCTGTTCGCGAAGACCCAGTGGACCCGCAGTCCGGGATGCCAGCGCTCGGCGGCCCTTGCCCAGAGCGAGAGTGCGGGCGTGCAGCCCGCAAGCACGACCGTGCGGGCCAGGTTGGCGGGCTCGTCCAGCAGGCGGACGTTGACGATGTCGGAGCCGGGCGCCCGCATCCCTTCCCCATCGGCGGGGATAAATTCGGTGCGGAAAGCCTGCTGGCCCGTGAGCGGGTGGGCGACCCAACGTCCGCCCACGTTGGCGAGGGCGACACGCATGTGCTCGCCTTCCGCCAGGCCCTCCGCCGGCAGTGCCGCCAGCTCCGGCGCCGCCTGTTCCAGCCAGAAGAGCGACTCGACCGGACAGCCCAGCGCCCTGGCCAGCCGGAGTGAAACCGTCGTGGACGGCGCATACTGCCCCGCCTCCACCCCGCTGATCGTCTGCCGGGTCACCCCCGCCAGCGCGGCCAGCTCCTGCTGGCTGAGGCCGAGTCGGAGTCTGGTCGCCTTCAGGCTGTTGCGCAGACCGGATTCCTGTTTCACAGGGCTCTCCCCCCTCTCCGGCGCCACCGCAGACCGAACCACATGGACAGGCCGGCCACCGCTGTGAGCATGACCGCGAGCAGGTCGGCGGTACCCTGCTGTCCTGCCTGCACCGCCGAGTAGATCGCCAGTGCCATCGTCTGGGTTTTGCCGGGAATGTTGCCCGCCACCATCAGCGTGGCGCCGAACTCGCCCAGCGACCGGGCGTAGGCCAGCAGCACCCCCGTCCAGATCCCCGGCCAGGCCAGGGGCGCTGAAATGAAGCGGAACGAGGCCCACCGGCCGGCGCCGTCGATCTGGGCGGCCTCATGCACTTCCGGCGGCACCTCCTCGAGGGCGTTGCGGGCGGCCTGTACGAAGAGTGGCAGGCAGACGATCGCCGATGCGAGGATCGCCGCGGCCGGTGTGAAAATCAGGGTGCCGCCCCAGAGCCGGCGGGTCAGCACCCCGATGGGGCCATCCCGGCCGATCAGCCGCAGGAGATAGTAGCCAAGCACGGTCGGCGGGAGCGCCAGAGGCAGGTTGACGGCGACGTCCAGCAGGCTCCGCCCCCGCCAGCCCGGGCGGGACAGGCGCCAGGCCAGCGGCAGCCCTGCGATGACGGCCAGGGCGGTCGCCGCCAGGGCGATCTGGAGTGAGATCAGGAGGCTTGTCTGGAGGGAGGCCACGGTCAGACCCCGCCTGTGAAGCCATACTGCCTGAGCACCTGCTGCCCTTTGGGCGAGAGCAGGTAGCTGGCGAATGCTTCGGCCTGGGCGGCATGTTGGGCATCCTTCAGGACCGCCATCGGGTAGACGACGGGCGGATGGCTGCCGGCGGGCGCCTCCGCCACCACGACGACCTTCTGGGACTGGGCGGCGTCTGTGCTGTAGACGAGCCCGGCCTGAACCTCGCCCGACTCAACGTAGTTGAGCACCTGGCGGACATCCTCGCCGAGGATGAGGTGGCCCTGGACGCGGTCCCATAGGCCCAACTTTTCGAGCACCGCCTTGCCATACTGGCCGGCGGGCACGTGCTGCGGGTTGCCCAGGGCGATGTGCTTCACCTGACTGTCTGTCAACTGCGTCCAGGTCGTGATCCCATTCGCGTCGGATTTCGGACGGATCAGCACAACTTTGTTGCCGGCGAGTTGTTTGACTGCGCTCTGGCTGACCAGTTGTTTCGCGACAATGGCATCCATGGGAGCGGTGGCGGCTGAGATGAAGAGGTCGACGGGCGCCCCCTGCTCGATCTGCTGCTGAAGCGACCCGGAGGAGCCAAAGTTGAACCGGAGCTTGATGGTCGGGTTGTCCGCTTCGAACCCGGACTGAAGCGGTTTCATCACATCTGCCAGCGACGCGGCCGCCGAGACGACGACCTCCGTCGGAGCTTGCTGTGCTGTGGGCTTCGGGGCGGCGCTGCACGCCGTGAGTGAGAGCGCCAGCAGTGCGCCGCAAAGCGCCATGCCGTACCTGCGCATGGGTTAGACGACCTCCCGTGATCTTGATGACGCAAGCATATCATACATCCCGCCAAAATAGACGACAAAAGCGCCCGGTCCGGGCGGGCAGTGCCATGGGACGTGCGAGCAGCTGATCGCTGAAACCATTCGTGCCATGGCGCCGTCTGAGGAGTAAGTGCGCCTGATTCCCCGCCCGCCAACCAACCGCCCTGAAGGAGACCGGCCGTGATCAGACACAGCATCACCCTGCTGCTTGTGCTCATGCTGGCGGGGTGTTCCACTCCGCCGCCACCA
>JAQBPS010000178.1 GCA_028287415.1 Bacillota bacterium
TCCCCATTACCAACTTTCAACATTGCTATAACTGTGGGCAATGCGACCATTAGCGATACCACGGAGCTCCAACTCACCCCAACCCCAACCGCAACCCCTACTCCGCAACCCCCAGCTGCCGCAACAGATACTCCGCCATCGCGTTCATCCCCTTGAGCTGATTCGACCGCTTGGCAAAGCCGTGGCCCTCGTCCTCGAACACGAGGTACTCCACATCCCGCCCCATCCCCCGGAGCCGCTCCACCATCTGGTCCGACTCAGCCTTGACCACCCGCGGATCATTCGCACCCTGCACCACCATCAGCGGGCAGCGGATCTGATCCACATACGTGATCGGCGAGCGTTCAACCAGCAGCTCCCGATCATCCTCCGGATCGCCGACCCAGGCCCGGATCATCGGCTTCCAGTGCGGCGGCACCGAGCCGGCGAACGTGACCAGGTTCGATGGCCCCACGAGGTCGCAGCCGCACGCCCAGTACTGCGGCAGCCGCGTCACCGCGCTGAGCGTGGCGAATCCGCCGAAGGAGCCGCCCCACACCGCAAGCCGGTCCGAGTCCACCCACGTCAGGGACTGCAGGTATTGGGCACATGCCTCAATATCCTTTAGCTCGGCGCCGCCCCAGTCCCGGTGAATCGCCTTCTGATACGACATGCCGAAGCCGCTGCTGCCCCGGATGTTCGGCGCCAAAATGGCGACCCCGCGGTTCAACAAGTACTGGTAGAACCCGCCGTAGGCGTAACCTGGCCGCTCCTGCGCCTCCGGCCCGCCATGGATCGAAAGCACCGCCGGCACCGGCTTGCCCGCCCCGGCGCCCTGCGGCCGGTAAAGCCATGCGGGCACCACCAGCCCATCAAAAGCGGTGATGTGGACCAGTTCGGGCTCAACGAACACCTCATCCGGGATATTGCCCATCATCGACTGGGTCACCTGGCGCACCTCGCCGGTGGGCAGGTCGATCGCGAACACCGCACCCGCCTGGCGGAAGTTGCCCATGTGGACGAAGAGCCGCCGCTGCGCATCAGCCGCAGCGAAGCTGACCGCACCGATCACCCCCCGGGCCAGGGACGGCACGGGCAATTCCGCACCGCTCGCCAGATCACGCAGGTGGAGGACGCTGTTGCCCGCCTCGTTGACCACGTACGCCAGCACAGCGCCGTCGGGCGATATCGCCGCCGTCTCCAGATCCCAGTCGGCGGTGACCATGTAGCTGCCATGACCCGCCGCAAGGTCGTAATCGGCGAGGCCGCCGAACTCCCGGCCCGCGGTGGTCAGGTAGTAGAACCCCGTGCCATCCTTGCGCCAGCCCACCGGGAAATGCTTGATCTGCTCGCCGGAGTGAGCCGTGAGGTTACGCCCCTTGCCGCTCCCCAGATCGAACAGCCAGATGTCGATGTCGGTGTTGCTGTACACCTGCGCCGCCAGGTACTGCCTGCCGTCCGGCGAGAAGATGCCGCAGGCGAAGAGGCCATCGCCCGGCGTGATGCAGCGCACCTCACCGGTCGCGACATCCCGCAGGAAGATGTCGTTGTCCGCAGGATTGCGGGCATTGGCAGAGTAAGCCAGGTACCGGCCGTCGGGTGAGAAACCGCCGAGTTCGTGCTGCACGTCAGGGCGGTCGGTGACCCGCTCGGGCCAGCCGCCGTGCGCATCCATCAGGTAGACCTGGTACTGCTCGTTTCCGTCCGGGTCGGCGATGAATGCAATGTGGCTGCCGTCCCTGGCGCATGCGACATCCCGCACGCTCTCCTTCTCAAACAAGGTCAGCTGCTCCGGCCAGCCGCCGGCGCTGGGCACCCGCCACAGGTTGAACTGGCCGCTGATATCGGCGATGAAGTAGATGCTCTCGCCATCGGGCGCCGGCTTGAAGCCAACCTGACGCCGGGTGGCGTAGAACTGCTCGAAATGATACGCCCTTTCTGGCTTGGACAAAAGGACACCCCCCGCATGAACATACGAGAGCAATTCGGTAGTCGCAAGAATCTTCCCTGCTTAATCAAAAGGAGCCCTGACGCGCACGCGTCAGGGCTCTCCAGCAAGATTCAGTTTAACCGGGGGCGCCTGCGGCGTGCTCCGCAGGGATCCTCGCATATGCCTTCCAAACCCCGCTTAAACGTACCAAAATTCTTCCATGGAAAGTGAAACGACACCCCTTGCTCGTCCGTCCAATTCGATGGAACGTTGCCAAAGGAGGAATCTGTTAGATGTATCTGAGACATCGCCGCGCCGTAGCTGCCCTGCTCGTGAGTGCTGCGCTGGCCGTCCCGGGCGCCGCCCTGGCCGCAGATCCGGCTCCGCCCCAGTCCCCGCCCCAGTCCCCGCCCGCCGACACCGGCAAGGTGGTCCCCACGGGACCGTCCCAGGGGGCGGCGGTCGATTCGACGAACTTCAAGGTGAGCCGTGACGAAGCGATCAGCATCGCCGTACGCATGTTCAACATTCCCAAGGAGTTGGGCGAGCCCAACGTTAACGCGAGCGAATCCAAGGACGGTGCGATGTGGCAGCTCGACTATCACACGCCCGCCAAGCAGGCCATGCAGGTCAACATCTCCGTGGGTATTGATGCGCAGACGGGCACGGTGCTGAGCTACAACAAATTTGCAGCCGAGGCCGGCAAGG
Organism: Bacillota bacterium; assembly: GCA_028287415.1. GTDB lineage: Bacteria > Bacillota > Sulfobacillia > Symbiobacteriales > Symbiobacteriaceae > RYN-353. The sequence goes on from JAQBPS010000178.1 coordinate 2,618, forward strand.
ATCCGGCGCCCCTTTCGTACACCCGGGCGCAGGCACTGGTGAAGGCCAACTTCTGGCTGGACATGCTGGCCCCGGCTCTGAAGCCCTCGCTGCGGGCGATCGAGAACCCGATGTCCTACGGCTATTACGGCTCGGACGCTACTTACAACTTCCAATGGCAACGGATCGCCGAGGGCTACCCGGTGCGCAATGACAGCGTGAACATCACCATCGATGCACGAACCGGCCAGTTGGCCTCGTTTAACCGGGGGCGGTGGAGCGCCCAGACCTTCAAGCTGCCCGACACGCTGCTGGACAAGGCAAAGGCAGAGGCGGCCTACCGCAGCCAGATTCAGATGGAGCTTCAGTATCAGTACTACCAGCAGCCCGGCACCAACACAGGCGAGTGGAAGCTGGTCTACCGCCCCAGCACACAGTTCGCGATGATGAACCAGGAGGG
>JAQBPS010000188.1 GCA_028287415.1 Bacillota bacterium
GGAGCCGCCAATCCACGTGGATGGAGACGTCCTGGGCGCCCTTGGGCCGGCTGACCACCACCCGGGCGATCAGCATCCGCAGGATCTGCTGCTGCTCGGTGAGCGCCAGAGCGTCCCACTCGTCAAGTCTGGCGTACCAGGCCCCAGCTTGCTCCAGGTCGACCTGCGAGCCAGCGATCTCCCTGCGCTCAGCGTCCGCGGCGGCGAGCTGCCCGCTGATCTGCTCCCGCTCCGCCCGGCTCTCCCGGGTGAGTTCCATGTAGACCTCGGCCGCCAGCTTGCCCGCCTTGTAGTCGCCCTTGAAGCGCTCAAGCAGGGCCTCCACCGCACTGAAGCGCCCCTTCAGGGCCTTCACCCGGACTTCATGCTCCCGGAGCCGGTCCGCCAGTCCTTCGAGCATGTCCGCCCGAAATCCGCCCTTCAGCGGCCAGGTTTCCCGGACCCGCGCGACGACGAAGCCATCCAGCGTGGCCGCCGTGATCGACCGGGAGGCGCACTTCGCCGCCCCGGCAGATCGGGCCCCGGCGCAGGCATAGAAGCGCTGATTCTGCTTGCCGCCCTGGATGCCCACCCAGGCGTGGCCACACGGGCACTTGAGCAGGCCCGACAGGAGGTAGGGGGAGGACTGGGTGCGAGCGGACGCGCCCCGGTTGACCCGCGGGCGCCCCGCCCGGATCCGCGCCGCCTGATCCCAGCTCTCCTGGTCGACGATGGCCGGGGCGGCCCCGTCGCAGCTGATCACCTCAGCGGCGTCCTTTTCGACGACCCGGCCCAGCTTCTTCTTCTGGGCAAAGGCCCGCCGGTTGAAGACGAGGCGCCCGGCGTAGAGCGGGTTCCGCAGCAGCCGTGAGATGTCGGCATTCTGCCACATCCGCCCGCTGCGCGTGGGTGTGCCCTGGTCGTTCAGCCCGAAGGCGATCAGCCGGCAGGAGCGCCCCCTGAGGTACTCCGCGAAGATACGGCGGACGACAGCCGCCTCGTCCTCCCTGATCTCCCAGCCCCCGGCCTCGGCCTTCTGGAGGCCGAAGGGGTAGACCATGCCGGGGTTCCGGCCCTTCTCGGCGTTCTTGACCTTGCCCGACCAGGTGCGGCTCTTGATGCTTGAGCGTTCGAAGTCGGCAAAGCTGCCCAGCATGGTGAAGAACATCTTGCCGGCGTCCGAGGTCGTATCGACCGGCTCCTGGGTCGACCGGACGCAGCAGGCTTCCTCCCACTCGTCCAGGACCAGGTTGATGATGTCCTTGATATTCCGGCTCAGGCGATCCAGCTTATAGACAACGGCACACTCCACCTGACCGGCCCTGACCGAGTCGCGCAGGCGCGCCAAGGCCGGCCGCTCCAGGTTGCTCCCGGACCAGCCGTCGTCGATGAAGGTCAGTTCGTCCCGGGCCACCCAGCCCTGGGACATGCAGTAGTACCGGCAGCTCTCCCGCTGGATCTCCAGTGTATGCCCCTGCCCCTGATCCTCGGTTGACCAGCGGATGTAGATTGCGACCTTGTCGGAGGCAATCTTCGTCTTCATGGCGAACCACCTCTAAGATGAGGATAACATGGGTTGTGTTTCCAGGTCGAGCATGGGGACACGCATCTTTACAGTCGTCAGTTGGGCGATCCGCTGCGCCTCCGACTGTTTGAAGAGGGGAGATGCAGGAATAAAAATCGGGAGGGCACCTCCCGATTATTTGTTCTTTGCCACTGGGCTGACGCACTCAATGATATACAATATTTTTCCGATGCATTTGTGTCCGAATCCGTGTAAGGGCTGCACAGCACAACTGGGGTTTTTCGGCCGCGGGATTACTATAAATAATGGTGTATTACATAAATAACAATTTTTAGGTGTGCTTAGCAATATGTGCCGGTGGAACTCCGTTCACTGACGGGAGCCGGTGGTCAGGTACGGTGTACATGGAGGTGCAGCGGCGTTCCCGCAAGCCCCACCCGCAGCGAGGTCTCGCCATAGGCGCAGCTGTGATCGGGATCGTGACCGGTGGTTTCTTGCTGCTATCCGCCGGGATGCTCTGGCTCCTGTGGCCTAAATGATCCGGCCGAGCGGAACAACCAAGGGCAGCCCCATGGGAATGGTCGTTCGTTAGTGATCCCTCCCGGTCCGAAGGGAGTTACCCAGAAGGGAAACCCGGATCTCCCCTTCGGGTGCGCAGAGATAAATGAATGGGCCGACCAGGTTCTGGTGTTGCTGCGAGGCGGCTTCAGCAGTGGCCATATCGTCGCCAATAAGGCCCATCGAATGGCCATGCTTGTTTTGGATGTAAAGTAAGAAAATCGGGGCGAAGTGTCTACTCAGGACACGGGATTTCGCAGATTGGTAGCGAATACAGAAAGTGGCAGGAGCGGGTACCGGAAATCACTTAAGGGGAGTGATTCACGGTGTCGGCTAAGGAAAAGGTGCTGACGGCCCTGTGCATAGCGGCATTCACGGAGGCCCTAAGACTCGTGGTTCACGAGCTCCTCCCTCTGATCGTGCGCATGCTTCCGGGATTCTGAGGCCCTGGACCCAACCGGACCCGCCCCTGCCACCCCTTAATCTGTTCCGATTTAACGATGTTAAACCGGCGGGCCTGGATGCCTCCCAGAGGCTTCCAGGCCCGTTCTTCAGTCGGCGGCAGCGAACCTCCCTGCCACCCGTTTCCGACCCGCAGCGGCCGCCTTGGTGCGTGCCGTGCCGCGTTCCTGGCGGATCACCTGCACCGGCTCACGTTGCTCGACGCCGCCGTCCCAGTTCCACACGACCTCGCACGTGATCTCGCCAGACTGCTTATCCCGGTGCGCCACGATGTGCGAGATGAAGTGCCGCAGCAGTTGCTTCTGCTCCGGGTGGGTCAGTTGCTCCCACTCGTTGATGCGGTCCAGTAGGAGTGTGGTGCGCACCTGCTGGTTCACAGAGGCCAGGGCGCCCTCCATAGCCTCAGCCGCCTCCCGGACTTTCTTGCGGGCCTCCGCGAGCCTGGTATGCAGCTCCGCCAAGAGCTCTCGATACTCTTCCAGCGACAGCTTCCCATCGATAAACAGCGCCTTGATGCGCCGTTCGCTGTCCTCGAGCCGCTTTAATTCGGCCTGGGCCGCATCCCTGACGAGCACCAGGGCTAGATGGCGAGCCTTCACATTCCGGGAGAGGTGTTCCAGCAGTCGCTTCCGGGCCGTCTCGCCCCGGAACAGCGCAAGCATCTGCTCCACGACCACATTGTCCAGCAGGCCCTGGCGAATGTTTCCAGAATTGCACACGTGCGCACCCGTGGTCTGGGCGCCCCCGCAGGCGTAATAGCGGTAGCTGATTCCCCGGGCCTCGAACCCGATGCCACTCAACGACCGCCCGCAGGAACACTTCAGTAGTCCGCTCAGCAGAGACTGGCTCCCCAGAGTCCGCCCGGTGCCGTGGTTCCGGCCGACGCCGGGGCGCTCAGCGCGTAGCCTTTGGACAGCCTCAAACTCCTCCCGACTCACAAGCGGCGGGAAGAACCCTTCAGTCACCACGAGGGGCTCCGCAGCCGCCACTTTCTTGCCATTACGCACCCGCCGCTTCCCGTAGACGAACCGGCCTATGTATGCCTGATTAGCCAGGATGCGCCCCAGCGTGGGTTGCGCCCACTTGCCGCCGGTGGGGGAGGAGTGGCCCTCCTGGTCCAACTGCTTGGAGATGGCCCGGCAGCCGAGGCCACCAAGGTAAAGCCTGAAGATCCACGCCACCACGGCGGCCTCAGCCGGCAAAACCGCCATCCGCCCGTCGTCAGTCTTCGCATATCCGTAGGGGATTGACCCGCCCGGGAATCGCCCTTGCTGGGCCCGCCGTAGCCGGCCCGAAGTCATCCGGTCCCGGATGACGCTCCGCTCCCATTCCGCAAACGACATCAGCTGGTAGAAGAACATCTTCCCTGTGGGGCTCAACGTGTCGATCGGCTCCCGGGCGCTCTTGATCGAGCAGAGCCCGTCCCACTCTTCCAGAACCAGCTTGACCATGTCCAGCACCGAGCGGCTCAACCGGTCCAGCTTGAAGACGACCACACAGTCGACCTGACGCTGGCGCACCAGCCCGCGCAGCCGCCCCAAAGCAGGGCGCTCCATGGTAGCGCCAGAGATCCCGTCATCTACGAAGACCAGGTCGTCGCGGAACGTCCACCCCTGACTGACGATGTAGCCCTTGCAGGCATCCATCTGCACATCAAGCGTGGTGCCCTCGCCCTGGTCTTCGGTGGACCACCGAATGTAGATCGCCACCCGGTCGGTCCGGATCTGATCGGCTGGTACGCTCACAAGGACCACCTCACACCAGATCTACCAGGATTTTACCACTGTGTATCGCCTCTTTGAACGTCCGGATCTGCTGCACCTGGTACCGGAGGAGGTCGGCGACCGATGTGCCGTACTGCTCTGCCTGCATGATCGCCGTGACGATCGTCCGCAGGTCGTCGCCGGGCAGGCGCTCCATCAGGTCCCGCCAGGCCTGCATGCGGGACTTGCCCGCCGCCATCTCCTGGACGGCCCGGAAGAACTCCCGGGGCACGAGGCCCGGCGCATCGGCGCCGATCCGCCGCACCGCCTCCGACAGCGAGAGCCCCGCCTCGACGGCGGTCGCCACCAGGTCCGCGAAGAGCGGGAGCTCCTGCTCAACCTGGCGCCGGCGGGCTGTCAGTCTGCCGCCCAGCCAGACATCCGGCAGAAAGAAGCCGACTGCGGCGCCCAGTACCATCCCTGAGAGCGTCTCAGCTGTAAGATCGGCCAGCGCCACCAACACCAGCGTCGGCAGCAGCACCACGCCGGCCAGCTTGAGCCCGGCGAACTGAACGGCGTCCAACCCATAGGGCCGGCCCGCCCAGCCCAGCTTCTCCGCGTAGGCGTTCAGCAGGGCCGCCGGCATGAACCGCTGCAGCCCGCCGAGCGCCCGGGCCGCCGGACCCATCGGACCGGCCTGTGCGGTCAGCACCGCCCCGTGGCTGCCCGCCTGCCCCTCCAGCTCCTGAATCAGGGCGGTGAGGCGCCGGGTGCGGCTGTGCAGCAGCAGATAGGCGGCGCAGACGGCCCCGGCGCATGCCAGCACCACCATGATGGCGATCAGAGTCATGCTGCGCACCTCCTAGAAGGGTCGAACGGTGACCATCCGGCGGACGGTCCGCCAGCCGATGAAGATCGCCCCCACACAGCCCCCGAGGATTAGCCGGCCGGCCCAGGTGCTGAAGAGCGGCTCGAAGTAGCCCGGGCTGAGCAGCTGCATCAGTCCCATCACGACGAACGGCAGGGCGGCGATGATGTTGGCCGACATGCGGCCCTCGGTCGTGAAGGCCGTGATCGTGCGCTGGGCGTTCTGGCTGTCGATGATCGCACGCCCGATCTGGTCGAAAATGTGGGCCAGGTTGCCGCCGAGCTCGGCGTTGATCCGCACGGCCACGACGACCGCCGCAAACTCGCCGATGCCGATGCGGGCCTGGGCCTCGGCCATCGCCTCGTGCGCCGGCATGCCCAGGAGCATCTGCTCCAGCACCCGGCGGAACTCCTCGCCCAGGGGCGCCGGCAGCTCCGTGGCGACGGCATCCACCGCCTGGAGCAGCGTGCCGCCCGCCCGCAGCACGCTGCCGGCCAGGAAGAGCGCCTGGGGCAGCTGGCGGGTGAGCTGGGCCGCCCGGCCCGCCCGGAGCCGCTGCACGTACTGGAGCGGGCCGATCAGTCCGGCCGCCGCGGCCAGCACGGCCGGCACGATGTAGCCGATCAGGGCCAGCAACGTTGCGAGAAACAGGCCGCTGACGGCAAAGCTGATGTAGGTGGAGCGCCTCCAGGGCAGCCCGGCCTGCATGGCCGCCTGCTCCCAGCGTTCCAGGAACGACTGGTGGACTGGCTCAGCCGGCTCCTGCTCGGGGCCGGTCCGTGGCCGCCGGAAGTCCAGCACCCCAATCGCCGCCAGGCACGCAGCGCAAAAGACAAGCACCGGAATCAACATCAGCATGCGGGTGTCACCCCCTCCAGCTTGACGCCGGCCCAGGCACAGCGCTGCGCCACCCGCAGGGAGGGCCGGCCGGCGGGGACCGGCTGGTCGCTGGACGGGTCG
>JAQBPS010000189.1 GCA_028287415.1 Bacillota bacterium
CAATAAATGCCCCAATAACCTGAGTCCCCCCTTAGTTCCGCATCAGCATCAGATTCCCCGACTCATACCGCCGGAGGCCGGCCCGGAACACCCACACCGCCAGGCCCAGGAAGAGCACCGCAGCCCCCAGCAGCTCACCAAACCCCACCCAGTGAAACTCCCGCACCAGCTCCACCGGCAGCGTCGACACAAAACCCGCCGGAATCAGCGTGAACAACACAAACTTGACCCCGCCGTCGAAAATTGTCGTCGGGTAGGTCGCAAAGTGCACGATCGCCATGCCGAACTGTGCTGAGATCCCCTCCGCGTTCCCCACGAAAAACGCAAGCGACCCGACCAGCACAAAGAAACCGAGCAATACAATCGCCGCCAGCAGGGCAGTCGCGAGGTAGACCGCCACCTTGATCCATGTCAGCTTCACCATCACCACCAGCAGCACCGGCCCAAAGATCACATCGCCCAGCGCATCCAGCCGGATCTGGCTCACGAGCAGATGCAGCAGCACATCCTTCGGCAAGGCCAGATAGTAGTCCAACTGCCCCTGCGCCACCAGCCGGGGCAGGCGCAGGCTGTTCGGCGCAAACGCGCCCACCAGCCCCACACTCAGCGCCACCGACGCCCACAGCACGAGCACATCCTCGAGCGTCCAGCCCCGCAGTACGGGAAACCGCGTAAAGTACAGCACCCAGAAAACCACCCAGAGCACATCATTCAGCAGCATCCCCACCACCTGCGACACCAGCGACGCCCGGTACTCAAGCGCTGCGGCCATGTTCACGCGGAAGTACGCCGCCACAAAGCGGAAGAACTTACCCGCCATTGACGTCCACCCTCCTCACGCCCATGCGGTACACAGCATTGCATACCAGACCGAACACCACGATCCACACCGCCTGCGACAGCGCCAGCCGGCCCGCACCCGCCCAGGAGAATTTCACGAGCAGCCGGGCCGGCCCCGCGATCATATACTGAAAGGGCAGCGCCTCCACTACCCGCCGAACCGCCGCCGAATACATCCTCCACCCAGAACGCCGCCAGCCCGATCACACTGTTATAGAAGAAGTGCAGCACCGTCGTCGACAAATACAACAGCAGCAGCACCGGCAGCGCCTCCCACCGAAAGGCGAAGCCGCCCACAAGGAGGTAGGCTGTCAGCCCGCCCACCGCCAGCGATGTCGCCAGCCGCACCAGCCCCTCCCCAAGGAAGGCGCTGTAATGGAAGAGCAAGTAGCTGTACGGCTTGTTCAGCCGGACTGCCAGGTCTCCCTCCTTCACCTCGCTCTCCAGCACCGAGTGGATCCGCGGCAGCGAAATGATGATCGCCTCGGTCCCCACCAGGTACCAGATCACCTCGGGCAGCGAGTACCCCGCAAACGCCTCCGGGCTGGCCGACGCGTACGTCACCCGCCACAGCTGCACGAACACGAACATGATAAACGCGAGGTGGATGGTCGACAGCAGCTGATCCCACAGGTAGGCCCACCGGGCGCGCAGGTTCGTCCGCGCCACCTCAAAGTACTTGCGCCACCCAGTTGCTGCCGCTCCCGCCACGGCGTAAAGCCCAGCACCGAGGCCTCCCCCGCCGTCGGGTGCAGGATCCCCGTCAACAGCTTGATCGTGGTCGACTTGCCGGCACCATTAGGGCCGATAAACGCAACGGACTCCCCACGGTCGACGTCCAGGTCGATCGACCCTACGGCCTCCTGCTCGACCACGGTCGGCCGGAATGCGCTGACGAAGCGGGCCCAGCCGCCCTCCGGCTTGCGGTGCACCTGAAATACCTTGCGGAGTCCACTCGCGTGAATGACCGACATCGCAGACCGCAACCTTTCTAAATTTCAGACCTATCCGGGTATTGTTAGCTGAGACGTCGCAAGCCTGGCAAAGGTTCCGGCGTATGCTTAGGCGAACTCTTTGTACAGCATGAACGTTCTTATATGTAGAGCGATAACTTACTACGGGAGGGATTCGATTTGAACGGCTCCGAGTTTCTGCAGGCGACCCAGGAGACAATCCGCGTTGCGGTCGACACCCTGGGCTATTCCCCAAACGTTTATAAGATGCTGCGAATCCCCCGGCGAACGCTGGAAGTCAACATCGGCGTGACGATGCCCGACGGCTCGCTCGAGACCTTCCTGGGCTACCGCAGCCAGCATGCCGCAATCTTCGGGCCCTACAAGGGCGGTGTCCGCTTCCACCAGAACGTCACCAAGGACGAGGTGGAGGCGCTGGCGATTTTGATGTCGCTCAAGAACAGCATCCTCGGCCTGCCTTATGGCGGCGCCAAGGGCGGGGTGATCTGCGACCCGCTGTCGCTGCCCCAGCCCGTGGTCGAGCAGATCGCCCGGGGCTTCGTGCGGGGCCTGAAGGATATGCTGGGCCCGTATAAGGACATCCCCGCCCCGGACATCAACACCAATCCGCGCGTGATGGCGTGGATGCTGGACGAGTTCCTGAAGGGCCATTCAGAATTCGATTTCTCGGTCTTCACGGGCAAGTCCACGAACATCGGCGGCATCGAGGGTCGGACCGCGGCCACCGGGCTGGGGATCGCGTTCATCGTGCGTGAGGCCTGCAAGGTGCGGAACATCAGCCTCCGCGGGGCGACCGTGGCGATCCAGGGGTTCGGCAACGTCGGCCGGGGCTTCGCGCTCGCCGTGGCGGCCATGGGCGCCAAGGTCGTTGCGATCACTGATGCGACGGGCGGTGTCTACAGCCCGCTCGGCCTGGACCTACAGGCCCTGTCCACCCACTGTGAGGCGACGCGCGGGGTGCGTGGCTTCACCGGCGCGGATGCGATCACCAACGCCGAGCTGTTCGCCCTGCCGGTCGATGTGCTGGTGCCGGCCGCCATGGAGGGGCAGATCGATGCCCAGGTGGCCCAGACCGTGCGGGCCGCGATCGTGGCGGAGGGTGCGAACGGCCCGACGACGCCGGATGGCTCCAAAGTCCTCCACGAGCGAGGCATTCTGGAGGTGCCGGACATCCTGGCGAACGCCGGCGGCGTGACGGTCAGCTACTTTGAGTGGGTCCAGGGCCGGCAGGGCGGCCTCAAGTGGCCGGAGCGCAAGGTGGAGCGCTACCTTGACCGATACATGGTGGCGGCCTTCAACGCCGTCCTGGCGACGAGCCTGAACTACGGTGTGTCGATGCGGGACGGCGCGAATCTGTTCGCTGTCGACCGGCTCGCCAAGGGCATGGCGGAGCGGGGCTGGGTCCAGGGTCTGAAGTAAACATTGGCAAAAGCCGCTGAGAGCATGGCTCTCAGCGGCTTTTGTCATGCGTTGTAGCGCGCGGGCACTTTATATGGCGCGACCCTCGTTGACACGTACCGGTCCGTGGCTATAAAATAATTTATTCATGAGCTACTGCTCAACGCGCCCTGAACTGCATCGGGTCCGGCATCTGCAAGTCCATCACCGTCAGAATGA
>JAQBPS010000214.1 GCA_028287415.1 Bacillota bacterium
GGGCCCGGCCAAGATTGAGGCGCTGGGGCGGGAACTGCGCTGTATCTGCCATTCGTTCAGCCAGTCCTCCCCGCCGGATGGGGTGAGGGCCGAGCTGGTGTACGCGGGGGCCGGACGCGCCACGGACTATGCCGGTCTCGCCGTGCGGGGGAAGATTGTGCTGCTGGACGGCATCGCCAATCCGGCCGCCTCGCTGGAGGCGAGTAAGCGGGGCGCTGCGGGCCAGCTGCACATCAGCCCGCACGAGTATCTGCATGAGATGTGCATCTCCCCGGTCTGGGGGAGCCCGCATGACGAGCAGCTTGACCGGCTGCCGAAGACGGTCGTGGTCACCACGGCAAAGGAGGACGGCGACAAGCTGAAGGCCGCCCTTGCGCAGGGGGCGGTGACGGTCACGCTGTTTGCCCAGGTTGATACCGGCTGGCGGAAGACCCCCATCCTGATTGCTGACCTGCCGGGGGCGGACACGGACAAGTACGTGCTCCTCAGCGGCCATTACGACTCCTGGTACCTCGGCGCCATGGATAACGGCGGTGCCAACGCCACCATGCTGGAGGTCGCCCGGCTCTGCGCCGAGCAGCGCGGTCTTTGGCAGCGGGGGCTCAAGCTTGCCTTCTGGTCCGGCCACTCGCAGGGGCGGTACTCCAGCAGCACCTGGTGGGCCGACCAGTTCTACGAGGAGATCCGGGCCAACTGTGTGGTGCATGTGAACGTCGATTCCACCGGCGGCCTGGGGAATACCGTCGTCGCCGATACGACCGCGGCGGCCGAACTCCAGGAGCTCGCCCGGACCGTGATCCGGGAGCGGGCCGGCCAGGAGTTCAGCGGCCGCCGGAACCAGCGGGCCGGCGACCAGTCCTTCTGGGGGATTGGCGTGACCTCGATCTACGGCAATATGTCGGAGCAGCCGGCCACCGCCGGGGGCGCAAATGCAATGGCAGCCGTCTTCGGCGGCGGCAATCGGGCGGGGCGGGGCACGGGCTGGTGGTGGCATACCCCGCATGACACATATGACAAGCTGGAGGAGTCCATTCTCGTGCGGGACACGGCGATTTACGTCAGCACTGTCTGGCGTCTCCTGACCGGGCCGGTGCTGCCCCTCCGCTATGAAGCGTGCGCCGCCGAGATCAGCCAGGCACTGGCCGGGTTGCGGAAGGCCGCCGGCGAGAAGTTTGACCTGGGCTACCTGGCGGAGCGGGCCTCGCTCCTGGAGGAGCAGTGCACGAAGCTGAGTGCGCTCGCCCAGGGGCTGGGCCCGGGAGGCAAGGCGGATTTGCTAAATGCTTGCCTCGTCGACCTGAGTCGCATTCTGGTGCCCATTTGCTTCAACGTGGCAGGCCCGTACGAGCAGGACCCCGCATTGGGCTTCGGCCCCTTGCCGGGGCTCGCACCGGTCGCTGCGATGGGTGCCTTGGATCCGGATAGCGACGCGTTTCTGCACCTGCACGTCCGGATGATGCGGCACCGGAACCGGGTCGCTGTGGCCCTGTCCGAGGCTAACCGCCGGGCGGAGCAGGCCTTGATCCAATTACAGCAGGCGTAGGAGGTAATGGAGATGGATCTTCAGATGACTGGTAAGGTGGTCTTCCAGACGGGTGCCGGTGGCCGGTTGGGACGTGCGATTGCCCTGGCGTTTGCCCGGGAGGGCGCCAAAGTCGCGGTGGTTGACGTGAACGCGCAGGCAGCCGCTGCGACCGTGGCTGCGCTGGTGGCAACGGGTTCGGAGGCGGTCGCCGTGGTGGGCGACGTCACCCGGAAGGCTGATGTCGAACGGATGCTGGAGGAGGCGACAAAGGCTCTGGGCCCGGTGGATGTCCTCGTGAATGGCCACGGCATCTTCCCCAATATCCCGATGCTTGAAACGACGGTGGAAGAGTGGGACCAGATCTTCGCGATCAACACTCGGGGCACCATGCTCACCTGCCAGGCGGTGGCGAAGCAGATGATCGCCCGCGGGGCGCAGGGGGCGATCGTGAACGTCTCGTCCGGGGCCGCCACCTCGGCCCGGATTGGCGGCGCAGGCTACTGCGGCTCCAAGGCGGCGGTGAATCTGCTGACCCACGCCTTCGCCATCGAAGTCGGGCCGCACGGCATTCGGGTCAATGCAGTCGCACCGGGCCTGATCATGGACACTGTGCTGCGGCCGGGCGATGAGCATGCCGCCGGGTATGTCAACATGATGCTCGAGAGTACGCCCATGCGCCGGACCGGCGCCCCGGAGGACATTGCGGAAGCGATCCTGTTCCTGGCGGCCGAGCGGAACTCCTGGGTGACCGGTTCGATTCTGGAGGTGACGGGCGGCTCCCACTGTGGTCGCCCGCACGTTCCCCTGTCCCGGAACCTGCGTTAAACCTTCAAGTCGGCCCAGGTAGGGAGTGAATCGGGTTGCGGTTCACGATCATCGGCAGCGGTGCGATTGGTGGGGTTACGGGCGCATATCTGGCCCGAGCCGGGCACGCGGTTACCTTCGTGGATGTAGCGGGGGAGCATGTCGCGGCGATCAACGACAGAGGGCTGCACATTTCCGGGCACGCCGATTTCACGGTGCGCGTGCCTGCCTGCCTGCCGCACGAGTTGCGGGGGCCACTCGGCACGGTGATCCTGGCCGTGAAGTCCCATCATACCGAGGAAGCGCTGGCTCCCCTTGCGCAGTTGCTGGGGCCCGACGAAGCGGTGCTCTCGATGCAGAACGGTCTGGAAGAACTGAAGATCGCCCGGATCGTCGGGCCGGAACGCACGATCGGTGCGTTCCTGACCTTCGGGGCGCACGGGGAGGGCCCGGGCGAGGTGGTCTATGGGGGCCCCGGGACGCTGCGGGTGGGAGAGATCGACGGGCGGATCTCGCCGCGGGTCCGTGAACTGGAGCAGGCGCTTTCGGTACTCCAGCCCGTAGCGGTGACGGATAATATCTTCGGATACCTGTGGGGGAAGTTGGCGCTTGGCAGCATCTATTTCGCAACGGCTTTGGTGGATGCAGATGTCCCGGACATATTCGACCACCCGGCGTATCGCCCGCTGCTGGAGGACATTTGCGGGGAAGCGGTGGCCGTTGCCGAGGCCTGTGGGGTGACCCCCGAGGCGTTCGACGGCTTTGACTGCAAGGTGATGCGCCTCGGCCAGCGGGATTCGGCACTGACTGCCGGCTCCTGGGATGGCCAGCGCGCTTATTGGAACAGCCATGTCCAGCGGCGCACCGGCATCTGGCGGGACCTTGCGGTGTGGAAGCGGAAAACGGAAGTTGAGGCCTTGCTGGGCGCTGTCCTGCGGGAAGCGGAGCGGTTTGGGGTGGAGGCCGCCCGAAGTCGAGTCGTCTACCGTATGATCAAGGAGATCGAAGAGGGCCGGCGGGCAATGTCCTGGGGGAACCTGGACCAGGTGAAGCGTATCGTGCAGTAGCAAAAGTGGGGCCCAAAAGAGCTCGTCCTTGTAGGGGCGAGCTCTTTCTGCACCGGCAGGAGTCAGTGGAGGGCTGGGCCGTATCGCGGCGTGTCGCGACGATAGGGGTACGCTCGGGGGACAGTCATCGGTCGTGTCGCGGCGATAGGGGTACGATCGGGAGGCAGCCATCTGTCGTGTCGCGGCGATAGGGGTACAACGAGGGGACAGCCATCCGTCGTGTCGCGACGATGGGGGTACGATCAGGGGACAGCCATCCGCCGTGTCGCGGCGTATCGCGACGACCGGGGTACGATACCGCGGCATGGGCCCAGTCGTCCCGCGGCGTGTCGCGACGTTGCGCGGCGTGTCGCGGCGTGTCGCGGCGTATCACAACCACCGCCTTTCTGTTTGCGACAGCTTCTTAACGGCAGGATACGTATAAACGGCCGCGGTCCATTCGCAGGTGAATCAATGCCCGGCCGCGGTCCGGCGAGGCACTTTACGCAGCACCTTTATCCACAATGTGCCACTTGCTCAGCGAGGCAGGGTGGGTTCATATCAGCGTTCTTACGACTGCCATCAGGGAGGCCATCATAGTGGCACCGGTGTTGTTTGATGTTGATCGTAGCCATAGAACTGGTCATACTCGAGGGATGTCTGACCTGGGGCTATATGACTTCAAGCTGCACTGGCAAAGCTGACATCTGGTACGACGAGCTGGTAGCAACCGAGCGATCCATTTAGCTGCGGGTCGCTGACCGCAATGAGCCGGCATGCCCGATCATAGCGAGGCCCTCGACCAGGAGCCTCTGCATACG
>JAQBPS010000283.1 GCA_028287415.1 Bacillota bacterium
CCGGTCTGCCTCATGAATGGCACTGAAAAGGTCACCCGGCTGGACACAGTCCCCGATCGCAACCACCGGAACGGCGACATGGCTCCGGACGGTTTCGCGCAGTCCATTCTCGGACACAAAGCCCTCAGAGACCACCGTATGGCGACGACGCCCACGACGGCGGTGGGTGGCGACGACGCCCACGACGGCGGTGGGTTCCGACCAACTGCCGGTCGTGGCCGACCTCAGTGTCCGGGGCTCCGAAGTGGGCCACGGGCGCGATAAGTAAGGGCCAGGGCCGCGCCGGCCGGCACCCCCTTCACCCCCGCAGGGCCCCCAGCTCCACCAGCACCTCCGCCGTACAGCGGATGCCATTATAGAAGCAATCCAGCGAGATATTCTCGTTCGGCGCATGGTTGTCCTCATCGTGGTTGGCGTAAGGCACCACGACCGACGGCACACCCAGAATCCCTGTCCACACATAGTCCGGCAGCGACCCGCCCAGGCTCGGCATCACCACCGGCTCCTCGCCGTAGGCCCGCTGCACCGCCCGCACGATCGCCTGCGCCTCCGGGCGGTCGCCCGGGGTGCGGCTCGGGGCCATGTCGCCCAGCTGCTGCACGGTGAACCGGACCCCCGCCTCCCGCTCCAGCGGCTCAGCCACCGTCCGCAGATGCTGCACAAACAGGTCGTAGATCTCCGCCGGGTTCTGGTCGACCACCAGCCGCATGTCCAGCTTGGCGCTCGCCTTCCGCGGGATGATCGTCTTGGACCCCGGCCCGCCGTAGCCGCTCGTAAACCCGCAGATGTTCAGCGTGGGCTGCATGAGTGTGCGGCTGTAGAACTCCGCCGCAGACACATCAGCAAACTGGTCCGCCGCCAGACCCAGCCCCCGCGCCGTCGCCACAGGGTCGTACGGCAGCTTCGCCAGCAGTTCCTGTTCCAGCACCGTCAACGGGCGCACCTGGTCGTAATAGCCCGGAATCGCCACCTTGTGCGGGCTGCCCGCCCAGAACTGATTGAGCGCCTGCATCAGGTACCACGCCGGGTTCGGCACCGCACCGCCCTTGTTCCCCGAGTGATGATCCCGGTCAGCCGCCTCACAGTCCACCTGCACGTACAGGATGCCGCGCACCCCCAGCAGCACGGTGGGCCGGCCCGTCACATGCTGCGGGCCATCCGCCGTGTAGACCATGTCGCAGGCCAGCTTCTCCCGGTACTGCTCCACGGCCCACGCCAGGTTGGCGCTGGACGACTCCTCCTCGCCCTCAAAGCAGAACTTGACGTTGATCGGCAGCGGCGTGCCGGTCTTGCGGTAGGCCCGCACCGCCAGGAGGCTGGCCATCAGCTGGCCCTTGTTGTCGCCGGCGCCACGGCCGTAGATGCGCCCGTCACGCACGGTCGGCTCGAACGGCGGCGACAGCCAGAGATCAAGCGGCTCGGGCGGCTGGACGTCGTAGTGGCCGTAAATCAGCAACGTGAACGGGGCCCCCGCATCCACCTCGCCAAACAGCAGGGGATGCCCGGGCGTCTCCAGCACTTCCGTACGGATGCCGGCCTCTTCCATCATGCTGCGCAGCAGGGCAGCGCAGTCGGCAATCCCCTCGCCGGTCGGCGAGATCGACTTCTGGGCCATCAGCCGGCAGGCCATCGCCAGGTGCTCATCTCGGTGCGCTTCCAGGAAGGCGTGTACTTTCTCCATTGTGATGGTTCACCTCTGTGCCTAAAGTGTAGCATGTTTCACTCCACGATGGCGAAGGAACGCAGCCACCGGTGGAACCACCACTCAAAGGCGGTGCTCAGCAGTATGGCCATCAGCAGGCCCATCGGATTTGGCACGGCCATCATCGCACCGAGGACGAGGAACGAACCCAGCACCAGCAATGCGAAGTCGGTCAGGGTCGCTACCATGTTGCCGAACCGGGGCAGCACAATCAGGTCCGCCAACCAGAGCACGAGTGTGTGGAAGGCTGCCAGGATCATGCTCCTGGGCAGTGCCGTCAGCCCGAAAATGGGCATGCTCACCCCGAAGATCACCAGGTAGACCGCCAGTTTAACGCTGAGGGCTGTCGCGTGCCGCACGGGCGCATCCTCCTTCACAGTTGCCGGTTGCGAAAAGATACGCTCGGCCATCCGGTACATGCACGCAATAGCAGGCGCGCTGCACGGCCTTACCGAAGTAGAACCGTATAGACAACACCGTAAGGGGGCGACCGCCGTGTCCCACCGATCGGGCCTGCGGCTGGCAACCCCGGCCGAAGTGGCGGGGGGCTACTGGGACCAATGCCCGTACTGTCGTGAGCCCGTCTTCCTGCCCATCGCCGGCGGCAAGGAGAGCAAGGCCTGGGTGGCCTGTCCGAACTGCGCAGCCGCCATTCAGCCCGAGTGCTGAGGGTAAGCGAAAAGGGCGCCCGTGCGGCGCCCCCTGTTCTAGCCTTCGTATGTGCCCCGCAGCCCGAGTTCATCGGCGGCGCCCTTCAGCGCCTCAATCACGAAGGCGATGTGCTCATCGAGCGGCACGCCCAGCTCCTCGGCACCCCGGATCACGTCCTCACGATTGACGCCGGCCGCGAACCGCTTGTCCTTGAACTTCTTCTTCACCGCAT
>JAQBPS010000284.1 GCA_028287415.1 Bacillota bacterium
GTCCCTACGGCCCTGTGGCCGGCGCCCGGGGCGGGCACATTCGTCGCAACGCGGATGTTGTTCAGGGCGACCGTCGCGTTCATCGGCACGCCATGCGGCGACAGGTTGGCCACCTCATCCACCAGCCGGTTGTCATTGTTCAGAATGTCGGTGACGAGCACGGCGCCGATCACCCGCCCGGCCGGGTCGAGCACGGGCGCCGCCCCCACGAGGGCCAGCGCGTCCTCCAGGACGGGACCGACCCCCGGGTCCGTTGCCCCCGGGGTCGGGGTGACCGGCAGGCGCACCTGCGAGACCACATTCCTGGGGTCACCGGCGAGCTCCGCCCGCGGTATCACGGTGACCGCGGTCATCGGGGCGGCGGCATTCAGCACCTGGTCAACCAGGCCGCCATAGCGGAGCCGCTCGCCGGTCGCCGTGGCGCCGGCCCGGCCCCGCACGATGCCGGCCTGGTCAACCACGGTGACCAGGTCGGCGACCGGGAGGGCGGCCCTTGCGGTATCCAGCAAGGTTGTGAGCGCGGGCCCCCCGGTGACCGCAGGCAGCAGCAGCGGGCTGGCGGCCAGGCTGACGGCCTGGTCCTGCATCCGGGTCAGGTCGGCATCCAACAGCGTCTGCTGCAGGTTGATCGCCAGATCGAGCGTCTCGTCAACCCGCCCCGTCATCTCCTGCTGGGTGCGGGCGTTGAGCCACAGGCTGCCGCCTACCAGGAAGCTGGCCGGCACCAGGGCCGCTAGAAACACGAGCGCCGTGAGCCTGTGCAGCAGCGAGTTACGCCACAAGCGCCTCAGGGACGTTCGCCCCCTTCGAGCCGCGCCCCCGCCGTGTAGAGGGAGAGCTGGTCCAGTCTGCGCACATACCCCAGCAGGTCAATGCCGAGCCGGTTTGCCAGCCGGACCGCCTGGTCGGTCGCGGCCGTCAGCGATGCACCGACGCCGACGCAGTACCGGGCCATCTTCGCGCACATCTCATACGACATGCGGCCGGTCGTGAGCAGGACGACCTCCGAGCCGGG
This sequence comes from Bacillota bacterium, assembly GCA_028287415.1. GTDB lineage: Bacteria > Bacillota > Sulfobacillia > Symbiobacteriales > Symbiobacteriaceae > RYN-353. The sequence goes on from JAQBPS010000284.1 coordinate 1,016, forward strand.
CCAGCCCGCTTCGAGGGCGGCGCCGATCGCCTTGTCGACGGCGTTATGCCGGCCGATGTCCTCCCGGACAACCATCTCGCCGGTGGCGACCTGTACGACCGCCGCGCCGTGCATGCCGCCGGACTCGGCGTAGAGCGGCATCTGCTTCTGCATCTGGCGGATCCAGATCGCAAGCTGCTCGGGCGCGACGGTCAGGCCGTGGCGCACGGGCCGCAGCATCATCGCATCCTTGATCGAACTGAACGTGACGCCCTTGCCGCAGCCGCTGGTCAGGTAGCGTGTCGCCGCGAGTTCCCGGCCTGCAAGCAGCTCCGGGTCGACATCGGCACGGACGGTGCCCGTCGCTTCATCGACCACAAGACTGCGGAGATCCTGGAGACTGCTGATAATCCCTTCGGTATAAAGGAACCCCTGGGCCCAGTTGCGCAGGGCAACCGGCGTCGTCTGGACCGTCAGGAGTTCGCTATCGTTTAACACGAGCGTGGTCCGCTGTTCAACCGGCATGGGCACGGGTGGTGTGGGCATGAGCATCTCCATCAGTTCCCTTCGTGCGAGGCAGGAGCGCAGCCCCCGCTCGCATAGTATGGGCATTGCTCATTACGCGCAGAACTGGCGGGGTCCTACAAGGGGCCGAACGGCTATATGGGACCCGCCATTGGTCGGTATGATATATGGTCAATTGGGGGTTTTGTTTATGTGTAACATGTTGTAGCATGAGGGTTGGCCAGTGAAGGCCCTACGCTGAGGAGGGATTCCTGTGTTTCAGCGGCTTGGTGCCGGTGAGATCGGTCTGATTGTTGCTGCGGCCCTGCTGATTTTCGGGCCGAAGAAGCTGCCCGAACTGGGCAAGAGCGTCGGTCAGGCGATTCGTGAGTTCAAGAAGTCCACGAAGGCGATCACTGAAGACCCGTCCCAGGACAAAGCGTAAAGTATCCGGGACGCTACACAGAGCGGCTCTGCATGTCAGGAACATGCGGGGCCGCCTTTTCGCGTATACCGACAGGGGGTGAGCCGGGTGCGCAGGTTCAGGCGCTTTCCGCTGGCGGTCTCTGCCTGGTTGCGCTGGTGCGTGCTCGCCATGGCCGTGGCCTTCCTGTTGGTGCGGCTTGCTGACTACATACTGCTGGGCCCGCTGGATGCGCTGGCGCAGGTGGAGGCCCGCATGCGGGCAGTGGATGTGATCAACCGGGTCCTGGTGGCGACTGTGGCGGAGGATTTGGGCCGCGATGAGTTGATCCACTACGAGAAGGATCAGCAGGGGCGGATTGCCGCGTACCATGTGAACACGCAGGCGGTCAACCAGGTGGCGGCACAGGCGGCTACAGCGGTGCAGGCGGAGTTTCGCAAGCTCTCCGAGAGCAGCTTCGCCATTCCGCTGGGGGCGCTGTCGGGCAGCCGGATCCTGGGGGCGTCTGGACCGAAGGTGCCGGCGCGGGCCTTGCCGGTAGGCTCGGTGGTCGTCAGCATCATGCAGGAGTTCCAGGGCGAGGGGATCAACCAGACGCGGCACCGGGTCTATCTGCACGCGACGGCGCGGGTCCAGGTGGTGCTTCCGGTGATGAGCCGGGAGGTAGAGGTGTCGGCGGATGTGCCGCTCACGGAGACGGTGATTGTGGGGCCGGTGCCGAACGGCTTCTACGGTGGGAACGTGGGGAGCGTTTCTGTGCCTGCTGGGCCGTGATGTGTGTTTACGGATTCCGCGGATTTCCGGCACGGGGCGGATTTTACCGCGGGTGTTGATGTGAAGGGTGGGACTTAAGTATTATAAAATATATTTTTGCTTAAGTCCCGCCCTTACTGGTCGCCGCCGGAGGTAAAACGGACCTTATATGGCCACGGATTACACGGGTTGCACGGATTTGGGATCCAAAACACAGATGACCAGGTGAACATGTTTTTATAGATTTATGTTTGAATCTGTGAAATCTGTGAAATCTGTGGCTATAAAAACGCTTAACGAGGAGGCTCAGTTTGGCCAACTGAGCTACTGGATCGCTTGGATTATCACCGCTCGCGTGGGACTTAATATGGCCACGGATTACACGGATTGCACGGATTCGGGATCCAAACACAGATGACCAGGTGAACATGTTTTTATAGATTTATTTTTTTAGGTAAGGCCCGCCCTGACAGGTCGCCGCCTGCGGTAAAATCCGACCTGGGCTCTGGAAATCTGTGTAACCCGTGAAATCCGTGGCCATAAAAATGCTTCATCCTTAACCGTTTCATTGGCTACACAGATGCGAAGTCAAAGAAAATCGTGATCAAATGGAAAAAGGTGTTGACAGACCTTCCATTGGTTCCATATACTCAGTCATGTGAGCCGTTACTACTTGCTAAAGGGGGTCAGCGAAATGACAAAGGCCATCTACACGACCATCAACTTCATCAGCTTCTCCGGTCGGCGTGATCGCGGCGTTTCGCGACCTGTGCAACCGTACCTCAGGTAAACTTCTCTGAGCGTAACGGGCCACAGGTCGGCGAAAGCCGGTGCCTGTGGCCTTTCTGTTTCCCTCCGTGCCAGCGCGCGGCACGGCGGATGCAGGACCATGGGCAAAACCTTGCCCATGGTCCTTTGTTTTGCCCAAAGGAGAGTGATTGCAAATGACCATCGCTTTGGAAGTGATGGGTGCCTATAAGACCTTTTACGAGGAAGATGACGAAAACCGCCGCCCCTGGTGGCGGATTTGGCAGCGGCAGCCCCGCCGCCTGGTAACGGCGGTGGACCGGGTTTCCTTCCACGTGAAGCAGGGCGAATGCTACGGCATTCTCGGCCCGAACGGCTCCGGCAAGTCAACGCTGATCCGCCTGATCTCCACGCTGCTCCTCCCCGACGCCGGCACGGTCCGGGTCTTCGGGATGGATGTGGTGGAGCGTCAGCTGGAAGTGCGGCGGCTGATCAACCGGGTCTCGGTCGATGCGGCCTTCTTCAAGAAGCTGTCCGCCGTCGAGAACCTGAACTACGCCGCCCGCCTGTACGGCATGGATATGCAGGAGGCCCGCAAGCGTGCGGGCGCGATCATGGAGCGCATGGGCCTGGAGTCCAAGAAGTGGCGCTCCCCGCTGGAGAACCTCTCCCGGGGCCAGCAGCAGAAAGTCGCCATCGCCCGTGCACTGATGACCAGCCCTGTGCTGGTGCTGCTCGACGAGCCCACGACCGGCCTGGACCCCAAGTCCAAGCGGGATGTGCAGGACTATATCCTGGAGGTCCAGCGTATCCAGAACACCACGGTAATCCTGACCAGCCACGACATGGCCGAGTCGGAACGGCTCTGCCAGCGGCTCGCCATCATCCACGACGGTAAGTTCGTGGCTGAGGGCACCACCGCTCAGCTGAAGGTCCGCTATGGCGGGCGCAATCTGGAGGATGTTTTCTTCACCGCAA
>JAQBPS010000026.1 GCA_028287415.1 Bacillota bacterium
GCCTCCTACGAGCTGGGCTTCAAGGAGTCCAAGTCGTACCATACGGGCTACCAGTCCGCCAAAATGGACCAGCTGATCGAGGCCGGTGTCCGCGAAATGGATAACGCCAAGCGGGCTCAGATCTACAAGGAGATGCAGGCCCTCGCCATCGCGGACAGCCCGCTGATCTGGCTCTACTACGCCCCCTACACCCTGACCCTGAGCAAGCAGGTGGAGGGCTTCCGCCAGATGACGACCGGCCCGTGGGTCTTCAAGAACGTCGTCGTGCATCAGTGAAGCGGAGGGAATCGCTTTGCAGCTGCTGAATCACGCCCTGCGGCGAATTGCCCAGATGATACCGGTCCTGATCCTGATCACCGTGCTGATTTTCCTGATCATCAAGGTGATTCCAGGCGATCCGGCCCAGGCAATTCTCGGTGAGCGTGCCAGCCAGGAGGCGGTTCAGGCCCTGAGACATCAGTGGGGCCTGGACCGGCCCCTCTGGGACCAGTACTTCATCTACATGCAGCACCTCGGCCACGGAGACCTGGGGACCTCGTTCCGCTACAAGGCGGAGGTGATGCAGCTGCTGCCCCGGAGGGCCGGCGTCACCGTTTTCCTGGTGCTTTACAGCACCTTGCTGGCGGTTGTCGTGGCGATTCCGCTGGCCGTCGTCTCCGCCCTCAACCGTGACCGCTGGCCTGACCATGTGGTACGGGTGGTGACCACCCTGCCGCTGGCCTCGCCGGTCTTCTGGATGGGGATTCTCTTCTTGCTCCTCTTCTCGCTGCGGCTGAGGTGGTTCCCGGCCTCCGGCTTCGGGGAGGGCGGCTTCACCGACCACCTGAAGCATCTGTTCCTGCCGGCCCTGACGCTTTCGATGCAATTCATGTGCCTGCTGACCCGCAACCTGCGCTCTGGCATCATCGATGTACTCCAGGTGACCTACGTCGACTTCGCCCGGGCGAAGGGCTTGTCCCGGTCGGCGATCGTCGTGGGCCACATCCTGCGCTCCGCGCTGCTCTCGGTAGTCACCCTGGTGGGCGTCCACCTGGCCTACGCCATCGGCGGTGCGGTGATCACGGAGACGATCTTCGCCCTGCCCGGCCTGGGCACGTTCATGGTGGAGTCGATCTTCTCCCGTGACTACCAGGTGGTGCAGAGCCTGACCTTGATGTTCGCCCTGGGCACGATGGTGATCAACCTGGTCACCGACCTGGTCTACTCGGTGCTGGATCCCCGGGTCCGCATGGATTGAGAGGGGGTGGGTTCCCTGGCCACGCTCACGCGCACGCTCCCGCTTCGCCGCACCTGGGTGGGGCGGGCCAGCCCCTCCTTCTGGGCCGGTCTCCTCATGCTGGCGGTGCTGATCGCAGTCGCCCTGTTCGCGGTCAGGCTGACCGGCTACGACCCCATCCGGCAGAACTTCGAGACGATCCTGCTGCCGCCCAGCGGCGCGCACCCCTTCGGCACCGACAACTTCGGGCGGGACGTCTTCGCCCGGGTGCTCTACGGCACGGCGATCGACCTTCAGATCGGATTCCTGGCGCTGCTCTTTCCGTTCTGCTTCGGCGTGGTGCTGGGGGCGGTGGCGGGCTACTACGGGGGCCTCGTCGACAGCTTGCTCATGCGCTCGGTCGATGTGATGACCGCCTTTCCGTTCCTGGTACTGGTGATCGCCATCGTCGCCTTCCTGGGCGGCGGGCTGACCAACATGATCATCGCCATCAGCGCGGTCGCCTGGGTCCCATATGCCCGTCTGGTCCGAGCCGAGGTGCTGGTGCAGAAGTCGATGGAGTACGTGCAGGCCGCCCGGACGCTGGGCTTCAGCCGGGGGCGGATCATTCTGCGGCACGTGCTGCCGAACGCGATTACCCCGGCTGTTGTCTACGCCGTCTCCGATGTGATCCTGATCATTCTGACCGGTTCCTCGCTCGGCTTTCTGGGTCTCGGCGTCAAACCGCCGTCGCCGGAGTGGGGCCTGATGATTGCTGAGGGGCGCAGCTTTCTGTTCAACGGCTGGTGGATCGCAACAATGCCGGGTCTGGCCTGCCTGTTTACGGGCATCACCTTCACCCTGCTGGGTGACGGGCTGGCCGACCTGCTGCGGGTGAAGGGCCAATGACGACAACCAACACGCGAACCCCCGTGCTCACGGTGGAAGGGCTCCAGGTCGCTATTCCCACGCCCCGGGGCACGGTGAAGGCGGTGCGGGATCTCTCCTTCGCGATTTACCCGGGTGAGACGTTCGCCCTGGTGGGCGAATCGGGCTCCGGCAAGTCGATGACCTGCCGGGCGATCCTCCGTCTGATTCACCAGCCGGGGCGGATCACCGGGGGCAAGGTGCTCTTCCACGACCAGGACCTGGCACAGCTTTCGGAGCGAGCGCTACAGCAGGTGCGGGGCGGCGGCATCTCCATGATCTTCCAGAACCCCATGACAGCGCTCCACCCGGTGCTGACCATCGAGCGGCAGCTGGTGGAGACGCTTTCATTGGCGATGACGAAGCCCGAGGCCCGCGCCAGAGCGCTTCAGTTGCTGAAGCAGGTGGGCATCCCCGATCCGGAGCAGAAGCTGAAGGAATACCCGCATCAGCTTTCCGGCGGCCAGCGGCAGCGGGTGATGATCGCCATCGCCATCGCCCGGGGCCCGCAGTTGCTGCTGGCTGACGAGCCGACCACCGCGCTGGATGTGACCATTCAGGCCGAGATTCTGCGGCTCCTCGCAGAGCTCCAGCGTGCGAACCACATGGCGCTCCTGCTGGTCAGTCATGACCTGGGGGTGGTTTCGCAGGTGGCCGACCGGGTGGGGGTGATGTACGCCGGCCAGATCATGGAGACGGCGGACACCAGGACCCTGCTGGGGCGCCCCGCTCACCCGTACACGATCGGGCTGATCCGCTCGATGCCGCGGCTGGAGGAGGAGGAGCGGCAGCCGCTGGAGCCGATTCCCGGCAGCCCGCCGGACCTGGCGACCCTGCCGCCCGGCTGCCCCTTCGCTCCGCGCTGCGCGTGGGCGACCGATATCTGCAAGGAAGAAGTGCCAGTCGTAGAGCTGGCGGAGGGGCACTGGAGCCGCTGCCACCGGGCGGAGGAGATCTACCGGGAACTGGGAGGTGGGCGGGTTGAGTGAACCGGTTGAGCGCAGGGACCCGGTTGAGCGCAGGGACCCGGTTGAGCATAGTGAACCGGTCGAGCGCAGTGAACCGGTTGAGCGCAGCGACCCGGCACAGCCCCTCTTGGCGGTCCGGGGCCTGGTCAAGCACTTCGCGGCGAAGCGCACGGTCCTGGATGCCCTGGCCCGCAGGCCCGCCCGCACCTTGAAGGCGGTGGACGGGGTCTCCTTTGACCTGATGAAGGGGCAGACGCTGGGCCTGGTCGGGGAGAGCGGCTGCGGGAAGTCCACCCTGGCCCGGACGCTGATGGGGCTCTACCGGCCGGAGCAGGGCGAGATCTTCTACGGCGGCACCGCGATCAGCGGCCTGTCGGAGGAGCAGCGCAAGCCGTTTGCCCGCAACATCCAGATGGTCTTCCAGGACCCGTACTCCTCGCTCAACCCCCGGATGCGGGCGGCGGATGCACTGCGGGAGGTGCTGGACGTCCATAACCTGGGCGGACCCGCGGTGCGCACTGAGATGGTGGGTGATCTGCTCCACAAGGTGGGGCTCTCGTTGGCAGACGGGGCCAAGTTCCCGGGCGAGTTCAGCGGCGGCCAGCGGCAGCGGATCGGCATCGCAAGGGCGCTGGCGGTCTCACCGG
>JAQBPS010000287.1 GCA_028287415.1 Bacillota bacterium
TATAAAAACATGTTCACCCGGTGATCTGTGTGTGTATTCCGAATCCGTGGAACCCGTGAAATCCGTGGCCACATAAAGGGCCCGCGCACTACATCGTCAGCCCAGGCGAGCGTCACGTACAAACGCCTTGTACGCTGAGAAATCGTTCATGAATCAGTCATTTATTGGCCACGGATTTCACAGGTTTCACGGATTCGAACATAAATATATAAAAACATGTTCACCTGGTCATCCGCGATTGGATCGGAAATCAGCGAATCAGCAAATCCGCGTCAAAATAATGTCTGGAAAACGCTAAAGTGCGGGCGGCAGTGTGTACCATGATACCGCCTGGGACGCCTAGTTGCGCGCTGAGGGCGCCCCTGCAACGGGGGCGCCCTCCACTGATCAGCGCTGGAATTCCGCCGAGGCCACGGCGAACACGAACTTCACCGCCTCGCCCCGGGTCACCGCCCGCTGCGGTGCGAAACTGGTTGCCTCATCGCCCTTGATAATGCCGAGGCCGTGCAGCAGTGCGACTGCGTTCGCATACTTCGCCCCGACCAGCTTCTGGTCGGCGAAGGGCATCGCGATGCGGTCCGGCATCTTCGTGACCGCACTGTAGCCCATGGCCCGGGCGGTCCAGAGGGCGAGCAGCTCGCGGCTCACGTCAGCGTCAGGCTTCAGCTCGGCCCCGAGCTCCTCCGGCAGGATGATCCCGGCCTGGAGGGCGGCGCCCAGGTACGGCGCCGTCGGCGTGGCTGCGATCGCCTTCGCCATGCGCTCGTCGCCAAACCGGCGGAAGTCGTACTTGGTGTAAGGGTTCAAACCCCGCGCCATCACCAGCCAGCGGGCGATGTCGCCTACCGTGGCCGCCTGGTTCGGATTGAACTTCCCTTCCTGCACCTCGAGCACGCCCCGGGTCCAGAGCAGCTCGATCTCCCGCTCCGCAAAGTGCCCGGCGATATCGGTGGGCCGCTTCGCCGCGTCGGCCAGGTCCCGGCCGCGATAGTCGAGAAGGGCACCGCTCCGGGCATCGATGCCGGAAGTCATGTAGGGGTTCAGCGAACCCCACACCAGCTGCGGTGGCTGCGGCTGCGGCTGCGCATCATTCGTGGGCATGGTCCAGAACTGGTACCATGCGAGCTCGAGACCCGGCTGTTTGAGGTAGGTGGTCATCGCCTCCGCCGGCGTGATCAGGGCCTGTGCGCTCGGGAAGCGGTCCTCGGGTGAAAAATCGTTCGCCCAGACGTTGCGCACCTTGCCGGTCGCTCCGTCTACCATCACCTCGACCTGCCGCCCGTCGATCGGGATGCCGTCCTTTGTCAGCATGAAGCGGACGTAGTGTTCGGGGCGGGCCACGGCGCGCGAGTCCTTCATGTAATACGGGCTGTTCAGGTCGTCGCCGGGCATGATGAGCAGGTGGCCGGCCAGGTCCGGCCGGGTCGTGCGGATAAACTGAATCGCCGCCTCACGGGCGTCCGCCTCAGTCATCTCGGACGGGGCCTGACCCGCCGCGGTGCCCGGACTCCAGCTGTTGTAGCCGCGAATCACGCCACGGTCAACGTCGACCTCAACGCCGACGGTTTCGCCCGGCCCGTCCTTCCCGTTGCTCTGCCAGTTAAAGCTCCAGATGTGCAGCTGCTGCCCCCCGCCGGACTCGTAGTAGTTGGCGTCGGTCGGCTCACCCGCCTGCCCGGTCAGGGTCCGGGCCAGTGCCAGCGCCTGATCGCGGGTCAGCGGCTTGTCAGGTGCCTTGTATGGCTGATCCGGGGCGGGCACCAGCTTGATGGACTGCAGGCTGGTGAGATCGACCACCCGCCCCATCATGTCGAGCAGCTTGCCCTCCTGGCCGAGCACCGGCAACTCGCCGGTGATGGGGCGGTAGACCAGCCGCCATTCGCCGACGCCTGTGGCAGGCGTGTCAAAGTACTGGTATGCCAGCTGCATGGGCAGCTGCCGGTAGATCGCCTCGGCCTTCTCCTTGGGGAGGATCGACGCGGGCAGTTTGTACGTCTGCTTCTGCGAGCGGCTGCGCTGGAAGCTTCGCAGTTCGCCGGTCCCGGGATCGATGCTGATCTGGAGCCCAGCCTCCCGGGTGGGGTAGCCCTCGGCCATCCGCTCCCAGGCGAATTCGTAGCCCTGCATGCCGGGGCCGTAGTAATCCGCCATCGGTCGGTCCACCGCCCGCAGGGAGGGCCGCAGGGCGGGGGCGAGCATATCCAGCCAGTACTGCGCCTTCGCAGCAGCCTCGGCGAGCGTGTAGCGGACCGTGGCCGGGGACTGCGCCGGGTCGCCTGTCAAGCGGCTGTACTGTAGGACCGAGCCAGTCTCAGCGTCCACCCCGACACTGAGGCCCCCGAATCCCTTCCGGGCGTCGGCGCTCTCGAACTGAATGCGCCACATCGCACCATCGTCGAACTGCTCGACGTTCACGTTGGGCTCCCCGAGCGCCTCAGGGATGGCGAACATGCTGCGGGCGATCGTGATCGCCTGTTCCCGTGAGATTTTGAACCCGGTCTCGTCCACAGGCGGCTTCGCAGTCGACGCTGCTAGCCCCGCCGGTGGCGGTGGCGTTACCGGCGCTGCCGGCGGCGGTAGCGTTGGGGGGCCGTTGGGCGCTGCGGCCAGGGCCGCTCCGGGCATCGCCAGGGAAGCTGTGATCACAAGCGCCGCAAGCGTATGTTGGGTCCGTTTCTGCATACGGGTCGAATCCCTCCTCAAATAACTGGCGGCAGCCGGGGAACGGAGGACTCGTCCCCCGGCTGCAACGTCATTAGATATTCGGGCGGGCGGCCACGTATGCCCATTTGTGAGACAGCGGGGGTCAGCGCTTCGGGCGGACCGGATCGATCACCGCAGCGGCATCGAACAGGTGGCTGAGCATGCGCCCCTGGGTGCGGAGCGCCATCCCGTCAATGTGTCTGCGCTCCATCAGTACGTAGCGTCCGGGGCCGGGGTCGGGCTGGTATGGGGTGGGGCCCACGGTGCAGAGGATGCGGAAGCCGTTCTTCAATAGGTAGGCTGTCTTGGGGTCGCTCATCGGCGGCATGCGGCCGTGCGGATAGATGTAGACAGAAGTGGAGCCGATCAGCGGCTCCACTTCCGCGCGCCAGCGGTCAAGGTCGCGCAC
>JAQBPS010000320.1 GCA_028287415.1 Bacillota bacterium
CTCGGGAGATGTTGGAACTGGCCGTCCACCGCCAGATCCCACGTCTGGCCGTAGAGCCCCGGTGTTCGGACCAGGTGAACGAGATTCGCGCCGAACACGAGCGACGCGGAGACGGTGGCGATGGAAAGGATCATGCCCACGAGCGTGGCGCGGACGGGCACGGCAGTCCGCCCACGGCCTGGCTCGAGGGCCGTTTGGAGGCCGACGGTGGCGCTGGTTGGCAGGCCTGCCCGCACCGCGATCACCCCGAGCGCCGAGGGCGTGCCCGCCCGGCGTGCAGCCCCGCTGGCCTCTGGGCCATGCAGGGCGGCCGCCATCCGCCAGGCCGACCAGGCGGCGCGGGCGATGTAGGGCAGCACAATGGCGAGAGCCCCGAGGGCGAGCACGACGGCATTCAGCTCAACCCCCGGGTGAGGTTCGGCCAGCCGGGCCGGGCCGATCGGCATCAACGTCGACGCGGCAACCGTCCCGAGCACCGCCAACAGCCCGCCACATGCCGCGGCGAGCCCGACTTCGATCAGCCCGACGGCCATGAACTGGCCCCCACTCATACCCAAGGCCCGGAGAGCCGGGTTGTCGACGGATGACAGGAAGAGTTGGTGGGTCGCCTGTTGGCCGATGATGAACCACGCTGCCACCGCTGCAACGAGGGCGAACAGGGCGAGCGTCACCGCCTGGGGCCGGATGGTCCGCTTCACCCTCGCAACCTCGTCCGCCTCGTTAGCCACGAAGAGGGATCCCCCCTTGGGTGCAGCATCCGGGCCCGCCTGTGCCGTCTCCGGGTACTGGTCCGCCAGTGCCTGTGCCTGCCGGCCGAACTCGTCGGCTGAGGTCCCCCGGGCGAGCTGCACGTACGCCCCGTCGTAGCGGAAATAGTCGGGCCCCAATTGCCGGAGCGCCGAGGGGGACAGCTGCATGCGCGGTGGCAGCCGGCTGAGGGTCACCACCGTGGTCCGATCCGTGACAATGCCCGCTACCCGGACTTCGAGGAGGTGAGCGTGGCCAAGATCGGACGGTTCCTGTTCATTCGTGAAGGCGGCGAGGGTCAGCACCGACCCAGCCTCCAGATGGAGCAGCCGGGCGGTGGCCCGGTCGATCACTGCCTCCACCTGGTCCGGACGGAACATCCGCCCCGAGGTGACCTTCGGCCGGTCGACCTCAAGCCCCAAGCGCCCGTCAACACTTCCCTCCACCACCAGAGCTGTGGTCGGATCGTTGGGCTTGAGCGGGAAGGCCTGGACGGGCAGAGCTTGTAGGCCGACGAAGGCCCCCAGGGCCCGTACCCCGGGCAGGCGGGCGAGCGCAGCGTAGAAGCTCGGCAGGCCGGTGCCGTTCTGTGGTGAGACGGTGACGTCGGAGGCATTCGACGAGCCGAGGAACCGAGCGTACGCGGTGTCGGTGCGTCGAGCCCCTCCCGCCGCGGTCAAGGCAGCGGTTCCGGCCAAGCCGATCAGTACAGCGATGAGGGCCCACGAGCCCCCATGGCCCCGCATGTCGGTCCGGAGGCGGAGCCAGACCGCGCTCAGGCGCGTGCGCGATACGACGAGGTGGGCGTCATGGTCCCCAGATTGGACGCGTTGGTCCCCATCCGCCAGCGTGCCAGCCGTACCTCGCTGGGAGGGCTGGCCCCTGCCGAGGGTGAGAGTCTAGCGGGTTAGCCACCCACTAACTACGTATCTCAACGATTCGTTAGACCCAACTACACTGTGCGGGCGAGAGGACTCGAACCTCCAACGGGTCACCCCACCAGATCCTAAGTCTGGCGCCTATACCAATTCGGCTACGCCCGCTTGAACGGCCCTCAGATCATACGGGCCGGTCAGGAGCCACATTGATCGCTCGTCGCTGTTGGTAGTGGGAAGCCATAAGCATCCTGCTGGCGAAACTCACGGGATCTAGAGGCCCTTCGGGGTCCCTGGCCACGATGAGTGGTCGGCTGGCCGAGGCCTAGAGGCACGATGGACGCGATCTCAAGGTCCGGAAGAAAAGTGTTGCTATAACAACACATAGATTCCGGACCTTGTGAGGTCGAACCCCGTCCAGCTCCAGAACGGCCCTGAATATCGGTGAGCGCCCGCTTCTGGTCACTGACAGTGGCCGCGCATGGTGCATCGCGTCTCAGGAATTGCACCCATAGATCCGTTCGGGTTACTGCACGTTGAGTGTGAAGTCGTCCACGACAAACGACGTCTGGAGCGTCGAGCCCTCCTGCCCGAGCAGGTAGATCTGGATCGTCTGGCCCTTGTAGGCGCTGAGGTCGAAGGTCTTCTGGGTGTAGCCCGAGGCCGCATTGAGGTTGGAGTAGGTGGCGAGCGTCCCGAGCACCGTGCCGGATGCGTTGCGCACCTGCACCTTGAGGGTGTCGTAGGCGGTGGTGCTGCTGGTCTCGGCGGTGTCGATATGCAGCCAGAAGCCCAGCTGGGCGGTGCTGACGCTTGAGGGGATGGTGACCTGCTGGTAGAGCGTGTCGGTGTGGGTCGTGCCGTAGCCGTCCAGCCAGGCATCCCAGCCTCCCGAGTGCGGCAGCTCGCCCGCGGGGCTTCCGATGACGCCGGATGTGGCCACCCAGGGGGCAGGGTTGGTGGAGCCGTTCTCAAACCCCGGGTTGCTCATGAGCTGCGTGGGTGCGGAAGCCGGGGTCGCGCCTGCCTCGTTGCTCTGGCCGCTTTCGCCCATGGCGTTCACCGCGCTCACCTTGTAGAAGTAGGGCTGCCCGTTGGTGAGCGAGGCGTCCGTGCAGGAAGTGACTTTGCCAAGCCAGCTGCAGCCGCCCGCCGTCAGCGGCGTCTCGGCGCCGC
>JAQBPS010000346.1 GCA_028287415.1 Bacillota bacterium
CGGCTGCTGCGGCCGTCAAGCAGCTGGGGTCGCAGTAATGCCGGCGCACATCGAGGTCCGTGGCCTGAGCCGGACCTTTCCGGCCAAGGATGGCCCGGTCAAGGCCCTCGACAACATCAACCTGACCATCGAACAGGGCGAGTTCTGCGTGATCATCGGCCCGAGTGGCTGCGGCAAGACCACCCTGCTGCGGATCATGGCCGGCCTGGAGCAGCAGACCACAGGCGAGGTGCTCATGCACCGGCTCGACCCGAGCCGCCCCGCGAACACGATGGTCTTTCAGGAGCAGTCGATCTTCCCGTGGCTGACCGTGCGCGAGAACGTCGGCTACGGGTTGACCATGCGTGGGATCAAGGGGAAGCAGCGGGACGACATCGTCGACCACTACCTGGCCAAGACGAACCTGCACAAGTTTTCCAGGGCCTACCCACACCAGCTCTCGGGCGGCATGAAGCAACGGGTGAGTGTCGCGCGCGCCTTTGCCAACGGCCCGGAGATCCTGCTGATGGACGAGCCGTTCGGCGCCCTCGACGAGCAGAGCCGGGCGGTCCTCCAGGAGGAGCTGTTGCGGATCTGGAGCGAGGAGCGGCGGACTGTCGTGTTCATCACCCACGGGCTCGATGAAGCCGCCGTGCTGGCTGACCGCATCGTTGTGCTGTCAGCGCACCCGGGGCGGGTGAAGGCGATTGTGCCGGTCAGCCTGCCACGCCCGCGCGAGGTCTACAAGCTCCGCACCGTGCCGGAGTACGGCGACCTGGTCTATCATCTGTGGGAGCTGATCGGGGAGGAGGTGCAGGCCAGGTGAAAGCACGCGAGCGCCTGCTGTCGTTCCTCTCCCCGATCGCGCTGCTGCTGATCTGGGAGGCGCTGGTCCGCACCGCACTCCTGGATGAGCGGTTCTTCCCGGCCCCGACCACGGTCATGAAGGCGCTTGGGGATCTGGCCGCCTCCGGCGACCTCTGGATCAACGTGAAGGCGAGCCTCCTGCGGATTGTCGCGGGGTTCATCATCGGCGCCGTGCCCGGTGCGGTGCTGGGCATTGCGATGGGCCTGAATCGGTGGGTGCGGGCGGTCGTCAACCCGCTGATCTCGGCGACCTACCCGATCCCGAAGACGGCGATCTTCCCGCTGATCATGCTCTTCTTCGGCCTGGGGGAGCCCTCAAAGATCGCCCTGGTCGCCATCTCCGTCTTCTACGTGATCCTGATCAACGCGATGGCAGGCGTGATGCAGATCGACCCCATCTACCTCGATGTGGGGCGGAATTTGAAGGTGGGCCGGCTCCAGTTCTTCCGCACGATTGCGCTCCCGGGCGCCCTGCCGGTGTTGATGGCCGGGGTGAAGCTCGCCATGGGCGTCGCCCTGATCGTGCTGGTGATGGCGGAGATCGTCGCCCCAAAGAGCGGCATCGGCTTTCTGATCTGGCGGTCCTGGAACACCCTGGTCGTGGAGGAGATGTACGCCGGCCTGATCGTGATCTCCGTGATCGGCTTGCTGACGACATGGCTCCTCGATGAACTGGAGCGCCTGGTGGTACCGTGGAAACGAGGCCTGTAGCGCCTCCAAATCAGCGATGGCCGCATCCTACACCGGATGCGGTCGTTTTTTTTATGCCTGAAGGAATAGTACGTAATACCGTTGAAGTCCTAATATATGAACCATGTTTCTAATATAGGAACGGTGACGAATATGGCAAGAGCACCGGAGACGCTCTCCACGCTGGAGAAGGGGCTGGCTGTGCTGACGGCGTTTTCGGCGGGCAGGCCCGAGTGGGGCGTGGTGGAACTGGCCCAGCATCTCAGGATCCACAAGACAACCGTGCACAAGGTGCTGGCGACCTATCAGCAGTGGGGGCTGATCCAGCAGGACCGGACGACGCGCCGCTACCGCCTCGGATTCCGCCTGCTTGAACTGGCGCAGGCCGTCTCGCCCGTGACAGGACTGCGCGACGCGGCACGCCCGGAGCTGGAGCGGCTGGTCGCCCTGAGCGGCGAGACCGCCAAGCTCTCTGTCGCCGACCAGTCCGAATCGGTGGTGATCGAAGCCGTGGAAGGGCGCGAGCAAATGCGCATGACCGGTCAGGTCGGTATGCGGAATCCGCTCTACGCCGGGGCCTCGAACAAGCTGCTGCTCGCGTACATGCCCCCGGATACCGTAGCGCGCATTGTCGCCGACACGGCCCCGCTAGAGCACCCGGCCCGGACCCAGCCGCAGCTGTTTTGGGCGGAAGTGGCGGCAATCGCCCATGCGGGCTACGCCCTGAGCAGTAGTGAAGTCGAGCGGGGCGTGACCGCCGTCAGCGCGCCGGTACGGGACGCGACAGGGCAGGTCGTGGCCAGTGTCAGTATCGTCGGCCCGTCGGCCCGCCTGCCTGAGGAGCGCATGCAGTCGCTGATAGAACCGGTGCGGACGGCCGCAGCCGCCATTTCCGGGCGGCTGGGCTTTCAGCCATAGAAGGATCCGAGCGGGAACCACACATCTGAGGAGGTCGCCACTTTGAACGCCATGCGTCGCAAAGCCCCGGCTCTCGCCGCACTTCTGACCGCCCTGGCCCTGATCGTATCCGCCTGCGGGGGCAGCCCCAAGGACGGCGCTACTGCCGGCGGCACCGGCGGCCAGCAAGGCCAGCCCGTCAAGGGCGGAACGCTCACCGTCGCCCGCATCGAGGACACCGAGACCCTGGACCCGCAGCGCACCACCGCCGTCTCGTCGAACCACATCAACGCCATGGTCTATGACACGCTCGTTGTCCAGGACTACGACATGTCGCTGAAGCCCCACCTGGCTGAGAAGTGGGAGATCTCCGATGACCAGAAGACCTATACCTTCCATTTAAAGCAGGGCGTGAAGTTCTGGTCGGGTAAGGACTTCAAGGCGGCCGACGCCAAGTACACCCTGGAGCGGTGGCTGGGCCTGAAGGGCTCGCCGAGCAGCTACCTGATCAAGCCGATCGACAAGGTCGAAGCCAAGGACGACTACACCGTGGTTGTCACCCTGAAGGAGCCGTACGGTCTGCTGCTGACAAACCTCGCTTCGCCGTATGCTTCCATGCTGAACAGTGAGTTCACCAAACAGCATGACGCCGACTACGGCACCAAGCCCGAGACGGTGGACGGCACCGGCCCGTTCAAGATCACCCAGTGGAGCCGCAATGACAGCCTGACGCTCGAGCGCAACGATGCGTACACCTGGGGTCCCGGGATTGTGCAGAACAAGGGCCCGGCCTACGTTGACAAGATCATCTGGAAGGTGATCCCTGAGGGGGCCACCCGCATGGCGGAGCTGGAGACCGGCAACGCCCAGTTCACGGCCGACGTTCCGGCGGTCGACGTCGCCCGTCTCAAGAGCAGCCAGTCCGTCAAGCTGGTCGAGTACAGCGACTTTAACACTGTCTTTATCGGCATGCGGACGAACAAGGCGCCGCTGGACGACATCAAGGTGCGCCAGGCGATCCAGCAGGCGATCAACAAGCAGGAGGTCGTGGACGGGGGCTTCTACGGCCTGGCCACGGAGGCGAAGAGCCCGGTCGCTCCCGGCCTCCCCGGCGCCCCGGCCGACGCGGCCCAGACGAGCTACAAGTACGACCCGGCCAAGGCCGGTCAGCTCCTCGATGAAGCGGGCTGGAAGATGGGTGCGAACGGCATCCGCGAGAAGGATGGCAAGCCGCTGAAGCTGGAGCTCTGGTATTCGAAGGGCGCCAACATCGAGGTGGTCATCCCCATGCTCCAGGCCCAACTGAAGAAGGTCGGCATTCAGATCGACCTGAAGCAACTGGAGTGGGCCGCCTACCTTGAGGCGCTCCGTGCCGGCAAGCATGAGCTGATGTACATGTCGATCCGGTACACCACCGCCGACGGTGTGCTCTACTTCTACTTCCACTCCGGCCAGCGCCCGGCGCCCAACCGTTTCGAGTATGTGAACAAGTCCGTGGACGACCTGCTGGACAAGGCCCGCGCCAGCTCCGACGACAAGGCCCAGGCCAAGGCGTGGGAGGATGTGCAGGCCCAGGTCATGAAGGATGCGTTCTGGATCCCGATCGTCCATGAGAAGCGCGTCACCGGCGTCGCACCGACGCTCCAGGGCCTGAAGCTCCATCCGGCCAACGTGCTCTATAAGGGCCTCGATCTCTGGCTGTCGAAGTAGAAGCGAGGTGGACCCATGAGCCGATATGTCCTTCGGCGCCTCCTGCTAACGCTGCCGGTCTTCTTCGGCGTCTCGGTCCTGGTCTTCCTGATCCTGCACCTGTCGCCCGGCGACCCCGCCCTGATGATCGCCGGCGCCGATGCACCCCCGGAGACGATCCGCGCCGTGCGTGAGGAGCTGGGCCTGGACCGACCGGTCTACGAGCAGTACGCCAGTTACGTCGGCCGGGTGCTCCATGGCGACCTGGGCCGCTCCGTCCGGTCCAAGGAGCCTGTGAGCCAGCTGGTGGCCGCCACCTTCCCCAAGACCGCCACGCTTGCCGTGGCGGCCCTGGTGATAGCCGTCCTGGTCGCCTTGCCGACCGGGATCATCGCGGCGGTGCGGCGCAACTCATGGATCGATAACGGCACCCGGCTGGCAGCTTTTCTCGGTGTCTCGATGCCCGTCTTTGCCGTGGGGCTCCTGCTCATGTGGGTGCTCTCCTACAAGCTGCGCCTGCTGCCGCTCTCCGGCTATGGCGGGCCGGTGTGGACGATCAAGGGGTTCAAGGCTGTGATCCTGCCCGCAGTCACATCGGCCTCCTTCTCGATCGCCGTGCTGGCTCGCCTCACCCGTTCCAGCATGCTGGACGTGATCGGGCAGGACTTTATCCGCACGGCCCGGGCAAAGGGGCTGGCGGAGCGGGTGGTCGTCTACAAACACGCCCTGCGCAACGCCCTTCTGCCGGTGATCACCGTGCTCGGCGTCCAGTTCGGCGGGCTGATGGGCGGCGCGGTCGTCACCGAGACGATTTTCGCATGGCCGGGCATGGGGCGGCTGGCGCTCAACGCCATTCTCTCCCGTGACTTCCCGGTTGTGCAGGGGGTCGTGCTGCTGGTCGCGGTGATGTTCGTGGGCGTAAACCTGCTCGTTGATCTGGTCTATGGCTTCGTGGATCCCCGCATCCAGTATGACTAGGGGGTGACCGCATTGAACGCAAGCGTGAAACCGCAGCAAG
Source organism: Bacillota bacterium (assembly GCA_028287415.1). Taxonomy (GTDB): domain Bacteria; phylum Bacillota; class Sulfobacillia; order Symbiobacteriales; family Symbiobacteriaceae; genus RYN-353. Next base: position 5,141 of record JAQBPS010000346.1, read on the forward strand.
CGGACCAGGCGGCCACTCCCGTGCTGAAGGAGCGAAGCCACGCGCAGGCGGTGCTGCACCGCCTGCTGCGCAACAAGGCCGCGGTCGCGGGCGGGGTCGTCGTGATCCTGCTGGTACTGGTGGCGCTCCTGGCCCCCCACCTGGCGCCGGCCGACCCACTCCTCCAGGACGTACCCGGCCGGTTCAAGCCCCCCAGCGCCGCACACTGGCTTGGTACTGACGAACTGGGGCGGGACATCCTGAGCCGGATCATCGTCGGCAGCCGGATCTCACTGCTCTCCAGCATCATCGCGGTGAGCATCAGCCTCACGGTGGGCGTGGTGGTCGGCCTGGTGGCCGGCTTCTACGCCAAGCTGGATAACTTTCTGATGCGGCTGATCGACATTATGATGGCCTTCCCCGGCATTTTGCTGGCGATTGCGATCGTCTCTGCGCTCGGGCCCGGCCAGTTCAATGTGATGATCGCCGTGGGCATTCAGGTCGTGCCCACCTACGCGCGCATTACCCGGTCCCAGGTGCTCTCCCTGCGGAGCCTGGACTATATCCTGGCGGCACGGTCGCAGGGCGCCGGCGACACCCGCATCATCTTCAAGCACATCCTCCCGAACTGCCTGGCCACCATCATCGTCTACACGACGCTAAATCTGGCGTCAGCGATTCTGTCGGCATCGACCCTGAGCTTTCTGGGACTCGGCGCACCGCCGCCCTCGCCGGAGTGGGGCGGCATGGTCAGCACGGCCCGCCAGTTCTTCCTCAACTACCCGAACGTCGCCGTCTGGCCGACCCTGGCCATCTTCGTGACAGTCCTGGCCTTTAATTTTCTGGGCGACGGCCTGCGTGATGCGCTGGACCCGCGCCTGAAGGATGTGTAGACCCATGCTGACCATCGCGCAATTGGCAGCCACCGGCGAGGTGCGGGCGGCCTGTTGGTCCCCTGACGGCGAGCGGATCGCCTTTGTGTGGCGCCGGGACGGACTGGACCGAATCTGGGTGCTGCCGGCCGCCGGCGGCTTCCCGGAGCTCCTCTGCGAACAGACGGTGAACTTTGAGAACCTCCAGGACACGCCGCAGTGGTCGTCGGCTGGCGATGCGATCGCCTTCGTGGCCGCCGGATCGCTGTGGACGGTGCCCGCGGTCGGCGGCCCTGCCCGGCGGGTGACGGACGGCCCCGGCCGCGTCTTCTCGCCGCGGTGGTCGCCGGACGGCCGGCGCATCGCCTTCATTACTGATCGGGATGGGTACGATCAGATCGCCGTGCTGGCGATGGGGGCGGGCGGCGCGCCTGCGGGCTGGCCCCAGCCCCTGGTGCGGCAAGCGATCGACTGCCGGGACCCGCAGTGGTCCCCGGACGGGGACCGGATTGCGTTCACCGCGCTGGCGGGTTACGACGATCATCCCATCTATGTTGTCGCTGTAGCCACTGGCGAGCTGACGCCCGTCTCCCCCGCCGCGGGCAGCTGGCAGAGCCCACGCTGGAGCCCTTCCGGTGAGCTTGTCTGCATTGCTGATGCGGATGGCTGGAACAACCTGTGGCTGATCGGGAACGAACCACGGCAACTCACGCATGGCCGCACCGAGAAGGGCGCCCCCTGCTGGTCGCCGTCGGGCCGTTCCATTGCCTGCACGGTCAACCGGGGTGGCCATGTTTCGGTCAGCGTGGTTGCTGTGGCAACGGGTGAGGAGGTGGCCGTCGGGCCGGCCGCAGGCGTTGTCCAGCAGCCGCTCTGGTCACCGGATGGCACCCGGCTGCTCTTCGTGCACCAGATGGCGGCGCGGCAGCCCGAGCTCTTCACCATGGCCGCCGCGGGCGGCGAGCCGTTACGGCTGACCTGTTCGGCGCCTGTCGGTGCTGAAGGGGCAGCGTTCGCTGAACCCGAGACAGTCAGCTACACCAGCGCCGACGGGCTGGAGATCCCGGCGTTTCTCTATGTGCCCGCGCAGGCAAAGCCGGAGGGGGCGGCCCGGCTCCCGGCCATCGTCTACCCGCACGGGGGGCCGACCACCCTGCATGATGCCGGCTGGTACCCCTGGCTCCAGTACTTTGTCCAGCAGGGCTACGCCGTGCTGGCCCCCAATTTCCGCGGCTCGACTGGCTACGGCCGTGACTTTGAACTGGCGAACAAGGGCGAGTGGGGCAAGAAGGACCTGGACGATGTCGTGTCCGGGGCGACTTACCTGCGCGGCTTGCCCTGGATCGACCCACAGCGGATCGCCGTCCACGGGGGCTCCTACGGCGGCTACCAGGCGCTGCTGGCCCTGAGCAAGGCGCCCGGCACCTTCTGCTGCGGCGTCAGCTTCTATGGCGTCTCCAACCGCTTCAGCTCATGGCGGGAGACGGATCGGATCGGCAAGCGCAACATGGAACGCAAGCTGGGCAAGCCCAGTGAAAACCGGGCGCTTTATCGGGAGGCGTCCCCGCTGCTGTACGCCGGGCAGGTGAACGTGCCGCTGATGCTGATGCACGGGCAGGACGACAAGCGGGTGCCGTTCGGCCAGTCGGTGGAGCTGGTGGCGGAGCTGAAGCGGCTGGGCATTCCGGTCGAATTCCACCCCTACCCCGGCGAGGGCCATGGCTTCCAGCAGCCCGGGCACATTGCGGAGATCTATCACAAGGTGGAGCGGTTCCTTGAACTCTACCTATAGGGAACTGAAGCCCGACAGCGGGCGGCTCGAGCGGGACTGGCGGCTGTTAAATCGCTTTACGGAGCCGGACTGCCCCTACACCCGCCGCTGGACCTTTACCGTGGGCGGACGTCCCGACCACGCCGGCACCGCACCCATGGACCTGCGCCGTGACGCGCTGGCGGCCGCGGCCGAGCTGGTGCTGGGCCTTGAGGCGATTGCGCCTGGTGAGCGGCGCCGGCCACGACACGAATCAGCTGGCCACCATCGCACCGGCGGGTATGTTCTTCATTGCCTGCCGGGCCGGGCGCAGCCACTGTCCCGAGGAGTGGGCCGATCTCGCGGACTGGGCCGCCGGCGTGCACGCACTCGCCCTGACCGCTTTGCGACTGGATCAGACGCAGTTTTCATCATAGAGACGGAGGCATTCTCATGACCATCCAGCAGAGTCCCGTCACCCAG
>JAQBPS010000296.1 GCA_028287415.1 Bacillota bacterium
GCATCGACGGCACGCATACGGTTTCAGGCGCCTATGCCGGCAGCGACTCGCATCTGGCAAGCGAGAGCGGCGGTGCGGGCGGCCACGGCCAGTCGCTCGCCGTGAGCAAGCGGAGCGTCAGCGTCACCGTAGCCTGTGACCCCGACCCGGTCGCCCTTGGGCAGACCGCCACCTGCACTGTGACCGTCACGGACACGACTGATCCCGCACAGATCCCGTTGGGGTCCGTGAGCTGGACGACAAACGGCGCCGGTACCTTCGGTTCGGACAGCTGCACCCTGGATGTACATGGCCAGTGCACGGTGACTTACACACCGACGCAGGCTGGCACGGACGCTCACACCATCACCGTGACCGTGCCGGGATCCGATACGTACAACGGCGCGACCGGCAGCGACAGCCTCATTGTCCGGGCCGCATCGCTCACCGGTACCGTGACGACGGACGCCGGGGACGTGGTCGCAGGAATCACACTCTTCCTGGTGGATGGGAACGGCCAGACCCGGGCCAGCACCACGACCACCGAAACGGGTGCTTACAGCTTTACCGAGCTCCCTGGTGGGAACTACACGGTGAAGGTCAGGAGCGAAAGCAATCCGCTGGCCCTGGCGGCCGTTAACGTGCCCGGCGGCAGCGCCGCCACGCTCGACATCGTGCTGCCCACCACGGCGACCCTGACCCTGACGGCCAACCCGGCTAAGATCGTGGGCGACGGCAAGAAGGTCAGCACGCTCACGGCGGTGCTTACGGCTGACGGTTTGGCTGTCGGCGGAGTCGACGTCCTGTTCCGCACGACCGAGGGCACCCTCTTTGAGGTCGATCCCAAGACCGACTTGGACGGCTCGGCCCGCGCCAAGCTCCGGGCCCCGTTGATTCAAGGTGTCAACGAGGTTGTCCAGGAAGCGACTATCAAGGTGCATGACGTGCAGCGGGGGCTCTTTGCTTTCGCTAAGATCAACATCACCTTCGCACCTGCCTCAGTCGACGGCGTGGTGATGGACAATGGCGACCCGCGAAACCCGATCGCAGGAGCGAAGGTCCGCATCCACAAGACCTTCGATGACGGCGCGACTTTTGACGGCGAGGCGGTCACCGATGCCGAGGGCCGGTACTCGATTATCGTCCCGAGGGGCAACACCACCTATCAGGTCGAGATTACCGCGGATGTGATGGTCGGCGGGGTCAAGAAACAGATCACGACGACCCAGACCGCCACGTTGGGCGATCTGTCGGGCATCGGCGAAGCGATTCCCGCCACCAAGACCGTAAGCGGACAACTGTTTGCGCCTGACAAGCAGGGTGGCATCACCGGCATTGACGTCACGTTGATCAGCGGTCAGCAGGTGGTCGGGGTCCTCCGCCGCAAGAGTGACGGCATGGTGCTCCCGAACCCGGTGGTGATTGCGGCAAACGGCGCGTTCCAGGTGACCGATGTGCCGATCGGCGCGTACGACGTGGTCTTCCAGGTGCAGGCGCCAGATGGGCAGCGGCTGGCAGGTGCCGTGGTGCCGGTCTCGGTAGAAAGCAATGGTGAACTGACACTGGGCGCCGCCCTGGTGGACCCGTTCGGCACTGTGACGGATGCGAAGACCGGCCAGCCGATTCCCGATGTCCGGGTTGACCTGCGGTGGGCGAATACCCCGCTGAACGTCGGCAAGGGCCGCAAGCCGGATCAAAGGGTGCTCCTGCCCCAGTTGCCCGACTTCAAGCCCAACCAGAACCGGGTGTCCCAGAACACGACCAACGCCGGCGAGTACGCCTTCATGGTCTTCCCCGACGGCGACTACTACGTTGTCGCTACCAAGGGGGGCTACCAGCCCCACGAGAGCCCGGTGATCCACGTCGGGGAAACGATTGTGAAGTACGACTTGACATTGCAGAAGCAGGCAACGCCTGCCCCGGTCCCGGCGGGTCCCGGAACTCCTGCCGTGCCGGCAGCGCCCCAGCCGACCAAGGTCCGGGGCACGGTGGTAGACGCCGCATCAGGGCGCCCGATCGGCGGGGCCAGTGTGGCCATCCACGAGGACTTCGACGGGGATGGTGTCCTGGACGTGGATGCTATGGCCCACACCGCCGCCGACGGCAGCTATGAGCTTGTCGTGCCACAGCGCAACCGGACCTACACGGCGCAGGTGATTACGGCCCTGCCCGTTCAGGGGAAGGCACGGCCGTTCATTGCCACGCAGCGCATATTCGTGCCGGCCAACGCTGACACGGCGGCTACGGCCACAGCCCGCAACACGATTGCCGGCCAGATCTATGTCGTGGCGGTCGGCGGTGGTGAGGCCACGGTGTTGACACCGGACCAGGCCCGGACGCTCCAGGCCAGCTTGCAAACCGCGCACGGGACCCCGGTCAATCAGCCTGTGACGATCAGCGATACGGGTTACTACCAGGTGGATGACCTGGCGGCGGGGACCTACCGGATCCTGTTCCAGTCCAAGGCCACTGACGGCCGTCTTGTGCCCGTCGCTGCCGTGACGGTGCCGATCAATCAGGACGGCCAGCTCAGCCTGCAGACCACGGTGATCGATCCCTTCGCCACGGTGCGGGACGGCGATACGAACGCCCCGATCCCGGACGCGTTGGTCAGCCTCTTCTGGGCAGACACCCCCCTGAACCGGGGGAACGGGCGCACGCCCGGGACGCTGGTCAACCTGCCGGAAGTTACACCGTTTGTCGCTCAGAACAACGTCAACCCGCACCTCAGCAACACTGCTGGCCGCTACGGCTGGCTCTGCCTCCCGAATGGGGACTACTACCTGATTGCCAAGAAGGACGGGTATCTCCCGTACGACAGCCGCAACGACACCCGTGCGCTCACCCTGGAGTCGGGCAGTCTGCTGCAAAACGGAATTCTCCATGTGGAGACGGTTGGCTGCAACTATGACCTGTTGCTGAAGCCCATGAAGTTGGTGCTGGACAGCCACACCCGGTACGTGCAGGGCTATCCGGACGGGAATTTCCGACCGGAAAACCCGGTGACCCGTGCCGAGGTTGCGGCGATCTTCGCCCGCCTGATGAAGGTAGACCTCAGCGGCGTACAGCCGGCCGTCATGGCGGACTTGCCGGCGACGAACTGGGCCTCCCGCCATATCGCCACTGTGATGAAGGCCGGACTGTTCACGGGCTATCCGGACGGAAGCTTCGGTCCCGACAAGCCCATTACCAGGGCTGAACTGGCTGCGGTGATCGCTCGCTTCAAGGGACTGCAACTCGGCAAGCGCACTGTGTTCCAGGACACGGCGGGTCATTGGGCCGAGCCTTACATCACCGCTACCTTTGAAGCCGGCATTGTGTTGGGCTTTACGGATAACACCTTTGGACCGACGCTGACGACCAAGCGCTCGGAGCTGGTGGCCATGGTGAACCGCATGCTCGGACGGGGCCAGTTGATGACCGGCCGGACCCAGCCCCGGTGGTCTGACGTGCCGTTTAGCTACTGGGCAGTCCGGCACATCGAGGAAGCGTCGATCAGTCATACGTCCCGGCTGGGGGAGGGCCAGACGGAGACCCTGGTCGAGGAGTTCGCCGACACGATCGAGTAGCGCCCTTAACAGCAGTGGCCGGCGGTGGGTGACCCTCGCGGATGCCCGGCACCAATCAAGCACCGTTCATGCAAAAACCCGACTCGCACAAGCGAGTCGGGTTTTTTCGTAGATAGAAATTTCTTTCTTGGTCTATTGATAGTTAGGAGGAATTTTGAGCGCAAAAAAGAAAAAAGCATATACTTCTTCCAACACGCGATGCTGAAGTGTTTCCTGCAGCGTTGTCCGCCCACAAGGGGAGTGCTACCGGATGAGCAGCGGCCTGATGGAGCGTATCAAACAGTACTACGACCAGCTCAGCCCTAGCCAAAGGACGGTTGCAGAGTTTTTGGTCAGGGAGCCGGGGCTCCTGGCCTTCGGCACCGCTGCCGCTATCGGGGGGGCGGCCGGCGTCAGCGAGACCACCGTAATCCGGCTCGCACATACCCTCGGATACAGGGGCTTCGCGGACATGCAGGAGCACACCCAGGGGCTACTTGCGCCAAAACTGATGCCGGAGTTGATTTCCCGGGCGGCAACAGAGTTCCCCCAGGGAGCCGGCGTTATGGGCCGGGTATTAGAGCACGATCTTCATCTGATTCGGCAGGCGATCGCGTTGAACCAGTCCAAAGTGTTCGACAGCGCAGTGGAGATTCTCTCGGCCGCCAGGCAGATCCTGGTCACCGGCGCCCGGTCCAGCTATGGTGTGGCCCACTTGTTCTGGTACACGCTCCGCATGCAGATCGCCAGGGTCACTTTTCTGGAGGCCAACACGCCGCCGTTCCTCTCTAACCTCGCGGAGATGGGAGCCGATTCCGCTCTGGTGGTGGCCTCTTTCCCCCGGTACAGCGATACCACGCTGGACATTGCCCGCTACGCGAAAGAAAAGGGCTGCCCCATCGTCGCCATCACCGACGATCCGCTCTCCCCACTGGGGCGAATGGCGCAGGCAGCGCTAATCGCTCCGACCGAGTCCGTGGCCGCAACGATGTCCTTTGCCCCCGTGGTGGGGCTGATGACTGCACTGATCACCGGCGTGGCGCTCCAGCGCAGGAAGCAGGTAGACAGGCGCCTCGCCCACCTGGAGCAGGTGCACACCGACTGGAAGCGAGTCTCCCGAGACCGGTAAGCTCAGGATTCAGCCGGACGGCTTCAAATAAGCTTAGGGGGTACACGTAGATGCAGGGGACAGGGATGCTCAAACGGTTCGGGGTCGTATGCCTCTCAGCGCTCATGATCCTCGTTGCAGGATGCAGCGGTTCCGGCGGTTCCGCCCCTTCGAACAGCAAGGGCGACAACGGCGCTCCTGCGCAGAAGGGCGGCAAGTTGATCGTGGGCCGGTCCCAACCCTCTGACACCCTCGACCCAGCGGCCACCATTGCCGGACCCTCGTGGGAGATCTTCCGGCTGATCTACAGCACGCTCGTGACGAAGACCAAGGACGGCTTCGAGGGCAATCTGGCCGAGAAGTGGGATGTCACCACGGACGCCAAGACCTGGACGTTCACCCTCCGGAAGGATCAGGTCTTCTCTAACGGCGATCCGGTTAACGCCGACGCCGTGGCGTTCACCTTCAACCGCATCCTGGACCCGAAGACCAAGGCGCCCTCGCGCGGCTTCCTCGGGCCGCTGGACAAGGTGGAGAAGGTGGATGATTACACCGTCAAATTCATCATGTCGCAGCCCTTCGCGCTGCTGCTGGACAACCTGGCCATCGAATACTTCGGCATTGTCGACCCAAAGGCGGTGGCGAAGTCTGGAGCTGATTACGGCCGCAACCCCGTGGGCTCGGGTCCGTGGAAACTGAAGGAGTGGGTCACTGGCGACCGGATTGTCCTGGTCCCCAATGAGCAGTACAAGGGCTTCCATTCCTTCCTCACGAACAAGGCGAAGCCGTTCGCTGACGAACTGGTGTTCCGGGAAATCCCCCAGATCGAGACGCAGCTGGCAGCGCTCCAGAGCGGCGAAATCAACTTCGTGAGCGGCTTACCCGGCGACAAGGCGTCTCAGTTCAAAGGGCGTACGGACATCAAGCTGCTTACTTCGGAGCGGTCCACGGCGATCGCCTACCTCGGCTTCGGCATGAACAAGGCGGCAGCGGGCCAGACCAACAGCTTTAAGGCGCCATTCGACGACATCAAGGTCCGCCAGGCGATGGGCTACGCGGTCGATGCCAATCAGATCATCGACAAGGTGCTTTACGGGTTTGGCGTGAGAAATGGCACGCCGATGCCGACTGGCAACTTCGGTTATGACCCGGGCCTGAAGCAGTATGGGTTTGAGTTCAACCTTCAGAAAGCCAACCAGCTCCTAGATGAGGCCAACTGGAAAATGGGCGCCGACAACATCCGTCAGAAGGATGGCAAGAAGCTGGAGGTCTCCTTCTGGGCGTTGAACAGCAGCGGCATGGGCGACGTAGCCCAGGTGATCCAGAGCCAGCTCGCCAAGGTCGGCATGAAGGCGAACGTGACAGCTCTGGACGTGGCCACTTACACCGCCCGTGTCGCCACCAGCGACATGCAACTGGAGCTGATCAGTGTCGGCTGGTCCTCGCCCAACATCTTGAATATCATGACCACCCTCGGCTGGGGTACCGGCCTCTATAACGAGAAGGGGCTGACCGACCTTCTCAATAAGGCGCAGTCCACCCCGGACGCCGCCCAACGCAAGCAGCTCTACGCCCAGACTCAGCAGATGATGCTCACGAGCGCCATCCTTGTCCCC
>JAQBPS010000374.1 GCA_028287415.1 Bacillota bacterium
GAGCGTTCGCGTGCTGGGTCATGGGGCTCGCCGGCAGGAAGCCATGCGCCCCGCTGATTGTAGCCGCACTCGTGCCCGGTGTGATTGACTGGGTATGGAACCGGTGGGCTCAGAGTTGGTGCGATCGGCAACCAGGTGTGTGGCGGAAAGCAGTTTTGGGCAACAAAATCAGGGGCTATTGTCCCGGCTGAAATGCGCTGGGACTTCTCACCATCGAGGGCGTTCGGAAATGGCGGCGCTGTTAGGCAGGACGTCTGGGCGCCAGTGTGGTGATGGGTGTGTGGTGGATGCACACAGGCCTGCCACACAGGCGCTTCCCCAGTTCGTACGCACAGGGGCGCTGAAGATCACAAAGGCCCCGGGCGCCGGAGGAGTCAGCTCCTCTAGCGCCCGGGGCCTTGCTGGGTCCTTGGGTCGATTACCGGCCCACGAAATCCTGCGTGAACATCACGCCGTACTGGCCGCCGTGAACGATGCCGATGCCAACGTAGTTGAACTGGCTGTTCAGGATGTTGGCCCGGTGGCCGGCGGAGTTCATCAGAGCGGTGTGAGCCGCGGCCACGGACTGGTTCCCGGCGATGTTCTCACCGGCGGTCCGGTAGGTGATGCCGTAGGTCTTCATCATGTCGAACGGGGAGCCGTAGGTCGGGGACTGGTGGCTGAAGTAGTTCCCGTTGATCATGTCCTGGCTCTTCAAGCGGGCAATCTTGGTCAGCTGGGGATCGGCCTTCAGCGGGGCGATGCCCGCGTTGGTGCGCTCCTGGTTGACCAGGTCGAGCATCTGCTGCTCCTCAGCGGTCAGGCCAGCGGAAGCGGACCCGTTAGCCTGAGTCTGCGGCGCCGGAGCGACCGGCTTGGCGGCGGTGGGGGCCGGGGTCGGAGCGGGGGCCGGGGCCGGGGTCGGAGCGGGGGCCGGGGCCGGAGCCGGCTTGGCCGTCGTCGGCGCCACCCGTACCGGGGTCTGCCGCACCCACGGGCGGATCACATACCAGTAGCCATAACCGTTGTAGGTGGCATTGGTCGTCTGCGCGCAGTGGTAGGTATAGTTTCCGTAGGTCGCAGCTGACGCCGGAGCGGCCATGGCCACGGTGCCGAAGAGCGCAGCGGCGGAAACCGCCAGGACTTGCAGGCGATTCTTGAACACCATATAAGTAAATCCCCCTCAATTTGTGTACAAGGGCGCCTGAAAGCAAAGGAGGAGGCGTACCCTCCCCGCGACGCTTACGAGGTTAGCTGACGGGCGCGGGCTGCGGAGACTGACCCGGACTGCCAAATATGGCAGCGCTTTGCCCCGGTTGGTGGTTCCCCCGATTTCGTTTCGTACGAAACTCAGCGGTCTGATCGGCGTGCCCCTTGTACTGCCGGTAGCATAACACTCCTTTTATGTAAAAGTCGAGGGTTAAAAAACTGGAAACAATCCATTCACGTTCCCGCAAGTTGTCGGTTTGGACAGTGGTCACATTACGAACAAGTTCCCTCACTTTTTCGTTTAATGTTAAAAGACCTTGTAACGAGGAAGGGGTGGGCGCACATGCCGCAGTTCACAAGGCACGCGTATGAGCGCTTCCAGACACGGCGGGAGGAGCTGGTGAGCCACCCGTCTCCGCTGCCGGACTGTCAGCGCAGCGCCCTCGAAAGCTACATGCTGGGGCAGCTGATCACCCGTGAGGAGGCGCAGGCCCGGATTCAGGGGGCGATCCGCCCGCATTTCAACCGGCATGACTACATCTACCGGGCTGATGGGACCGGCCCGGGGGTCTGGATCGCCCGGCTCAGCCGGCGCGATGAGGTGGTGCTCACCTATCTGGCGCCGCGCGAGCTGGCATGGAAACTACGCTGCTCCGGCCCGTCGAAATGGAAGCGGCCCCGCCTCGTCGTGCGCCTTTCCATGCCGGGCAGTGACGCCGCCAGGCGCCGCCTTCACCTGAGCGAAACCAGCCCAAATTATAATCGGAAAATATAATGAAATCCAAACAATGTAGATTTATCCTCTTCGGTCGCGATGCTGCAGAACCAGCCGGGCGCCAAGGTTCAGGCCTTCATCGGCAGCGTGAAGATGCCAACCAACACGGCCGGGATCAACAACCAGTCCCTGCCGGCAGACGGCCGGCTCCACGCGTTCACCGCCTTCACGCGTTACTATGCGGTGCCGGCGTCCCACTGGTACAACGCACAGATTCAAAGTGACATCAACCAGTTTATCTCTGTGCAGTTTAGTGAGCAGCGTGCCGTCGTCAATATCGTCAATTCCTTGGTCGACCCGGGTAGCACCATTCAGGGGATGGCCAGCGCAAAGAGTATGTACACCACCAACACATCAGCCTATCAGACCAGTTCCTTCGCCCTCCAGGGCAACGGCCAGCAGATGGTGTGGATTAATGCCGACAGCGTGCAGAACTCCAAGTCGGCGCGAATCTCCCTCCAGTCGCTCAGCGCCGTTTATGAGGCACACGCCAAGTAATCGTTCGCATCCTGGAATCTTGTTTAGATTGAGGCGGCCCCGGCGGGGCCGCCTTTTTCGTTGCCTGCAAATCTGGGCGAACGGCAGGAATCCCTTCGCTTCTGGAGAAAGTTTTCAGTGACTTGACATTTGTAACGCGCTGTGAACAATTGTTCACGGGTCCGAGGTGGTGACTGGCCGATGGCGGATGAAAAGCGGACCGCGCTCCTGGCCCAGGTGGCGCACATGTACTACGAGCAGAGCGCCACGCAGGAGGCGATCGCAGCCAGCCTCAGCATCTCCCGGCCCACCGTCTCCCGGCTTCTGAAGGAGGCCCGGGAGGAGGGCGTTGTGCAGATCATCATCAATACGCCGTTTCAGTACGTGCCGGAGCTGGAAATGGCACTGGGACAAGCATTTCCGCACCTCCGGCAGGTGCGGGTCGTGCGGGCTGCCGACCTGGGCACCGTGGCGCGGGCGGCGGCCACGTATATCGATACGGTCCTCAGGGACGGTGACCTCGTGGGCGTCTCGTGGGGCAACACCATGGCAGCCCTGACGGCCTGTCTGCCGCACCGGCGGCTCGCCGGTGCGACGGTCGTGCAGCTGAACGGCGGCGTGGCCCGGCCGGGCGCCGGCACGAACGCCCATGAGATCGTGAGCCGCTTCAGCCGTGCCTTCGGGGCGGAGGGCTACTACCTCCAGGTGCCCGCCGTCGTGGACGATGTCGCGGTGCGGGACGCACTGGTGCGGAACTCGGAGACGGCCCGGGTGCTTGAACTTGGGCGCCGCACCACCGTAGCCGTGTACGGCATTGGCGTCCCGGAGAGCCAGTCGGTGCTGGTGCGGGCGGGCTACGTGACACCGGACTATGTGCAGGCATTGCGGCGCAAGGGTGCGGTGGGCGACATCTGCTCCCGGTACTTCACGGAGCAGGGGACGGTGTGCGACCCGGATCTGGACGCCCGCACGATCGGGCTGCCCCTGGCGGAGCTCGCCGGCCGTGAGCACGCCGTTGCGGTGGTGTACGGGGTGGGCAAGGCCGCCGGCACGCTGGGTGCCCTGCGGGGCCGGTTCATGAACGGATTGATCATCGATGAAGCGACGGCGCGGGCAGTGCTGCGCCGCAACCAGGGAGGCCACCGCCATGACTGAGGACCAGATCGTCAGCCTGATCGCCGGGAAAGTGGTCGCCCGCATTCGGGCGGCCGCCCGGGGCGATGGGCGCAAGCTGCTGCCGGTCAACATCAGCGCCCGGCACATCCACCTCAGCGCAGGCGATGTGGCGGCGTTGTTCGGGCAGGGGCATCAGCTGACGAAACTGAAGGACCTGATGCAGCCGGGCCAGTTCGCCTGCGCCGAGACGGTGGCAGTTGTCGGGCCGAAGGGCCGCTTCTCGCAGGTCCGGGTGCTGGGCCCGGTCCGGGGCGACACGCAGGTGGAGGTCTCGGTCACGGATGCCCGATTCCTGGGCCTGGCGATTCCGATCCGGATGAGCGGCAACATCGAGGGCACGCCGGGGATCACCCTGGAGGGGCCGGCGGGCCGTGTGACGATTCCCCGGGGGGTGATCGTCGCGGCGAGGCACATCCATCTGGGCGCGGCGGATGCGGAGCGGTTCGGTGTGAAGCACGGGCAGCGGGTGCGTATTCGCACGGCGGGCGCCCGCCCGCTCACCTTTGACGATGTGCTGGTCCGGGTGAGCGACCAGTTCATCCCCGAGATGCATGTTGATACCGATGAGGGGAACGCCGCGGGCATCCGGGATGGCGACCTGGTTGAAATTCTGGGCTGATTGGGTGAACCTTGCGGCTCCTGCTGGGGCGAACGTGCTGAACGGCGCATCTGGCGGCCGCTTGCAGCTTCGGGTAATTAACACAGCGAAGGAGGTTGTTTTCATGGCGATGGAGGCTCTGGGCATGGTCGAGACTCGTGGTCTGGTGGCGATGATTGAGGCCGCCGATGCGATGGTCAAGGCTGCGAATGTGCAGCTGGCCGGGTGGGAGAAGATTGGCTCCGGTTATGTGACGGCTATCGTCCGTGGCGATGTTGCCGCGGTGAAGGCTGCGGTTGATGCGGGCGCGGCTGCTGCGTCGAAGGTTGGGGAAGTGATTTCGGTTCACGTGATCCCGCGTCCGCACGTTGACCTTGAGGCGGTATTGCCGATCGGGATCAAGGGGTAGGCGCCGGTTCCGGCGCTGTCGGCAGGGGTCGATCGGCTCCCCGATCCGTCGCTAACGGGTTCTAACGCTCTTCTTTCAGGGGGGCCGCCGTCATCCGCGCCGCTGTACGGTCTTAAGGGACGCTCCATTGACGGCGGCTCGTCGGGTAGCGTAAGAACCCGTAAAGCGATGGCTCGGACGTCGCTGTTGATCGACCCCTACCGGCAGCGCCGTCTAGCCCTCGACTGGGCGCGATCGGCAGGGCGGTGGGGCGTGCTGGGCGGGATCCAGGGCCGACTTCGCCAGTGCTTTTTTGGGGTGCGATTTTGGGTGAGGGATTCAGGTGGGCTTTTTAAGGCGGGTGGAGCCGCATGATACTGTGCCGTGTGATTGGGACTGTGGTCGCCTCGACGAAGGATGATCGGCTGTCTGGGGCCAAGCTGCAGATTGTGCAGCCGGTTTCGCTGGCCGATATGTCGCCGGATGGTAAGCCGCTGGTCGCCATTGATAGTGTTGGGGCCGGGGCGGGGGAGATCGTGATGGTCTGCTCGGGCTCATCGGCGCGGCAGACGAGCCGGACGAAGGATACGCCCTGCGACGCTGTGATCATGGCGATTGTGGATTCGCTGGATGTCGGTGGGCAGCAGGTGTTTGCGAAGTCTTAGAACCCCTCGACGGTGAGGAGGTGAGAACTAGATGTTAGCCAAGGAACAGATCTCCCAGCTGGTGGAAGAGGTCATGCAGAAGCTGGCGGCGCAGGGCGCGGTTGATCCCGCGGCGGCTGCGGGCGCACGGCAGGCTGCCCAGGCGATCGCGGAAGGTGCGGTCAAGGTGAACCCGCACGGGGTTTACCAGAGCGTGGCGGAGGCGATCCGGGCGGCCCACGCTGCGTTTGCGCAGCTCCAGGCCCTGCCGCTGGCCAAGCGCAAGGAGATCATCGAAGCGATGCGGACCGCGGGACGCGACAATGCCCGGACCCTGGCGGAGTATGCCGTGCGGGAGACCGGGCTCGGGCGGGTGGCGGACAAGGTTCAGAAGAACCTGTTTGCCGCCAACAAGACCCCCGGCGTGGAGGATGTCGTCTCCATCTCCTGGAGCGGCGACGATGGCCTGACGATCGTGGAGCGGGCGCCCTGGGGCGTCATCGGCGCGATCACCCCGGTGACCAACCCGACATCGACCATCATCAACAATTCGATCAGCCTGGCGGCGGGCGGGAATAGCGTGGTCTACAACTTCCACCCCAGCGCCAAGGGCTGCTGTGCGGCCGCCGTGGAGGCCCTCAACCGGGCGGTGATCCAGGCGGGGGGCCCTGCCTCGCTGATCAACTGTGTGGCGGAGCCGACCATCGAGAGCGCCGGTGAGCTGATGAAGCACCCGGGCATCGACGCCCTCCTTGTGACGGGCGGCGGCCCTGTGGTCAAGCTGGCGATGACCTGCGGCAAGAAGGTCTGGGCCGCCGGACCCGGCAACCCGCCCACCGTAGTCGACGAGACCGCCGACCTGGAGCTGGCCGCCCGCAACATCGTCGACGGCGCCTCCTTTGACAACACCGTGCTCTGCACGGCGGAGAAGGAGTGCTTTGTCGTCGCCCCGGTGGCGGACAAGCTGAAGCAGCTGATGACCACGAGTGGCGCCTACGAGGTGAAGTGGTCCGAGATCGACCGGCTGATGCGCCTGCTCTACCCGAACGGGGACACAGCCATGAAGGGCCTGAACCGCAGCTATATCGGCAAGGATGCCGGCGTGATCCTGCGGGATGCGGGGCTGTCAGCTCCCGCCAACACCCGGCTGGTGATCGCAGACGTGCCGCAGGATCATCCGTTCGTCTGGAATGAGATGCTGATGCCGGTGCTGCCGATCGTGCGCATGCCCGATGTAAACGCCGCCATCGACATCGCCATCAAGGCGGAAAAGGGCAACCGGCACACCGCCTCAATCCACTCCAATGACATCCGCAACCTGAGCCGGATGGCGCGGGAGTCGAATTGCTCGATCTTCGTGAAGAACGGCCCGCACTTTGCCGGCCTGGGCATTGGCGGCGAGGGTTTCACCTCGTTTTCGATCGCCGGTTCCACCGGCGAGGGGATCACGTCGGCCCGCACGTTCACCCGTGAGCGGCGGTGCGCACTGATCGGGCATATGCGGATTGTATAAGGTGTGAATGCAGATGGCTGATGCCCGCATGGCGATCGGAATCGTGGAAGTCGACAGCATCGCCCTCGGCGTCAAGTCCGCCGATGCCATGCTCAAGATGGCCGCCGTCGAACTGCTCGACGCGTACGCGACCAGCCCCGGTAAGTACCTGGTGGTCGTGGGCGGCGACGTGGCCTCGGTTTCCGCATCCGTGGAGGCTGGTGTCGCTGAGGCGCAGAGCTCCCTGCTGGGACAGGTGCTGATCGCTCATTTGCATGAGCAGGTGCTCCCCGCTATGAAGGGGATCCCCGGCACACAGGAGCTGCGGGCGATTGGCGTGGTTGAGACCGCCACGGTGGCCTCGGTGATCCGGGCGGCGGATGCGGCCGTCAAGACGGCCATGGTCGACCTGCTGGAGCTGCGCATGGCCCGGGGCCTGGGCGGCAAGGGCTTTGTCACCTTCACGGGCGACGTGGGCTCGGTCCAGGCCGGGGTCGAAGCGGCCGCCGCTGCAGCGACCCGGGACGGCGCCCTGGTGGCGACCGCCATCATCCCCGCCCCGCACGGCGATCTGAAGCGCAAGCTGATTCCCGGGACCCGCTAACAAGGAGGCACTCCGAATGGCAGTCCAGGCTCTCGGTATGGTTGAGACCCGTGGTTTCGTCGGCTCCGTGGAGGCGGCCGACGCCATGGCCAAGGCCGCGAACGTCCAGGTGATCGGCCAGGTTCAGATCGGCGCCGCTTACATTACCGTCATGTGCCGGGGCGACGTGGGCGCTGTCCGCGCAGCGATTGATGCCGGCGCCGCCGCCGCTGAGCGGGTTGGCCAGCTGGTTTCCGCCCATGTGATCCCCCGCCCGCACGATGAGGTGGAGAAGATCCTGCCCCAGCCCAAGGCCGTCGCTGAGTAGGAGCTGAAACAAGCATGCGCATCGCCATTGCGAGCGATCACGGCGGCTTCGAGATGAAGGAGGACCTGAAGGTCTACCTGAAGGAGCAGGGGCACCTGGTGGCGGACCTCGGCCCTGCGAATGTTGAACCCGTCGACTATCCGGATTTCGCAGCGCAGGTGGCCGTGGCTGTGACCACGGGGCTGGTTGAGCTCGGCATCATGGTGGACGGCGCAGGCATCGGCTCCTGCATGGTGGCGAACAAGT
>JAQBPS010000383.1 GCA_028287415.1 Bacillota bacterium
CCTCAGCGGATCGGAATCAAGCGATGAAGAACGCTGTCGAGCGCGAGCGTGAACTGCTCGCTTTCCTGCTCAATAGCGACTCGTGCAGTGACAGTGATTCGAGTTCCAGCAGCAGCAGCAGCAGCAGCAGTAGCAGCAGTAGCAGCAGCAGCAGCAGCAGCTCCGAATGCAGGGGCCGAACCGGCCCAACCGGCCGAACTGGCAGAACCGGGAGCGGCCGCACTGGCAGTACTGGCAGCAGCGGCAGCCGCGGCAGGCGTGGTAGGCGCGGCAGGCGCGGCCGCAGCGGCAGGACCGGGCGCAGCGGCAGGAGCGGACGCAGCCGTTCCCGCAGTGAATCCCGCAGCCGTTCTTACAGCCGTTCCTACAGCCGTTCCCGCAGCCGTTCCCGCAGCCGTTCCTACAGCCGTTCCTGGAGCCGCAGCCGGTCAGGCCGCAGCCGTTCCGGACGGTCACGCTCTTGCAGCTGCTCCTGATTTATACCTGACGGTCGAGCCATGATCGGCAAGGCCAATTTCGGGGAGCGGCGATTCGCTGCTCCCAGTACTTCCAGCCGGTGAGGTGAACGCGAGGTGCCCGTTCCCGCTTATGACCTGACCATGGATACAGACGACCTGAAGTGGCTGCGCGGGCATGTCGGGACTGCCCGCTGCTTCCCCGCCTTCCTCGAGGTCGATTCGAAGCGCTGGCCGGTCTGGATCGGGTATCGCGGCAACTATTCCCGGTGGTTTCGCAAACCTTCGTATGATATCTGGTTCGGGGAGGACCGCTCCTTTCACGGCCACGCCCTGCTGCATCTGAATGCCGCCTACCGCGACCCTTCAATGCTGCGCGGCCGCCTCGCCCTGGAGCTGTTTGCGGAGCTGGGTGTTCCGACCCCGAGGAGCTGGCATGTGTGGTTGTCGCTCAACGACCGCCCGTTGGGCCTCTACACCGCCATCGAATCGCTGGACGGCGGCTGGCTGGAGCGGCGAGGCATGAAAGGCGGGAGCATCTACTACGCCGTGGGCAGCAAGGGCAACTTTGGATTGCTTGATCCGGACACCGACCGCCCCAAGCGATACGTGTGGAGCGGGTACGAAAAGTGCGTGCCATGGGACGACGACTTTTCCGATCTCGAACAGCTGATCTACCAGATCACGCTCCCGCAACCGGCGCAGTTCCAGGACGAAATCAACAATGTGCTGCACGTGGAGACCATTCTGCGGTGGCTCATCGGGATCGAGTTCATGAGCCATACCGATGGCCTGGTCCAGAACTACGCCCTCTTCCACCCCCGCGGCGAGCGCTGGCAGATCAGCCCCTGGGACTGCGACGGCACATTCGGGCGGGTACCGGATGGACGAATCTTTCACGCCGATGAACTGGCCCTGGGCACAGGCGAGGATAACTATCTGCTGGCCCGCCTGCTGATCAGCCCCACATGGCGGCAACGGTATCTGACCATCTGGGCGCAGGCGCTGGACGGGGTGCTCTCGCAGACGCATGTGGTCATGCGGCTGGATGCGCTGTGGGAGGAGATCAAACAGGATGCCCTGCATGATGACAACAAGCGGCGCAGCAACTCCACCGTGCGGCGCGAGCCGGGCCGGATCCGGACCTACGTGCAAGAGCGCATCCAGTTCATCCGCCAAAAGCTGTTCAAGGCCCGCTCTTCCTCAAAGTGAGAAGGGGGCTGAGAGCAGCCGACTGCGCAGCAAACATCGTAAGCCCCGTGAGGTCATCGCCCTCACGGGGCTTCTGCTCTCCCGAGTTCAGGACCGCGCCCGGCGTTCGGCGATCAACCGATGCTGAAGCTCTACGAGCTCAGGCACCGGGTTGACCGGGTACTGTTCCGGCTCATCCAGCTGCCGGTAGGTATCCCAGATGGTCTCCAGCTCCTGGCGGTAGTAGGCCTGAATCGCCGGCATGTCGGGCAGGTCGTAGACCCGCTTGCCCTCTCGGAAAATCGGCACCAGCAGCTCCCGGGTGATGAAGTTCTTCACCGTTTTCTGGCGGGACCTGTGGATCGGGTCCTGCAGGGTGATTCGCTCACCCGCGGCCGGCAGGGTCTGGTCAGCCGGCAGGATCAGGTCGCCCGCCGCCTTGCCGGTCGCCTTCGCGTAGATCCGGACCGGGTGATTGTCGCCGGGGAGCCCCACCTTCTCGGGATCCTCCGAGACCTTGATCACCGGGATCCATTTGCCCTGCTCCTCCCGGGCAACCAGCTTGTAGACTGCGCCCAGGGCCGGGTCATCCTTCGCGGTGATCAGCCGGGTGCCCACGCCAAATGAATCGATCCGGGCGCCCTCCAGCAGCAGCGTCGTGATCCGGTCCTCATCCAGATCGCTCGATGCCATGATCTTCGCATCGGGAAAGCCCGCTTCATCGAGCATTTTGCGGGCCTCGACGGACAGGTACGGAATCCGCCCGCTGTCCAGCCGAATCCCCAGGAACGTGCCGCCCCGGGCGGTCAGCTCCTGCCCCACCTTGATCGCGTTCGGCAGGCCGCTCTTGAGCGTATCGTAGGTGTCGACGAGGAAGAGTGCGCCCTCCGGGTGGGCATCGGCCCAGGCCCGGAACGCCTCCAGCTCGCTGTCAAAGGACATCATCCAGAGATGGGCCATGGTACCGACCGGCTTCAAGCCGAACCGCCGGGCCGCCTCGACATTCGAGGTGCCGGCGCAGCCCGCAATCACCGCGGCACGGGCGCCCCACACGGCCGCGTCCACCTCCTGGGCCCGCCGGGCGCCGAACTCAAAGACCGGCCTGCCCTGTGCGGCACGCACTACCCGCGCCGCTTTGGTGGCGATGAGCGCATGGAACATGCTGTTTGCGAGGAAAACCTCCAGGATCATCGCCTCGATGATCGGCGCCTTCACCCGCACGAGCGGCTCGTTCGGAAAGGCGATCGACCCTTCGGGCATCGCATCGATATCGCCGGTGAAGCGGAACTCGGCGAGGTACTCCAGGAAGCCCGGAGCGAACAGGTTCAGGCTGCGCAGATACGCAACCTCCTCGGGCCCGAAGCGCAGATTCTCTATGTAGCGCACGATCTTCTCCAGACCGGCCATCACCGTAAAGCCGTTGCCAAAAGGGTTATGCCGGTAGTACAGATTGAAGACGGCTTGCTCCTGATGCTTGCCGAGCCGCCAGTAGGCATCCGCCATGTTGGGATGGTAGAGATCAAAAAAGAGCGCCCATTCCTGAACCGAGCTCATCGTGATGATTCCTCCTGACGCGACCTTCTCGCTCGCCCGAGCGTCAGATCAGTAATACTCTGACGGAGGCGGCAAAGTGTATGCCGATGCTGACCCGAAAACCGATCCATCGATCGCCGATGCGCATGCGCTCGGGCGCACCTACTTCCGACTGAAGCGATTCCTACTGGCTTGCATACGCCGCTCACGGTAGTGGAGCGCTGGCGGCACAACTACGCCGTGTTCTTGTACTCCAGATCTACCTGACGGACAGCCATCTGGTCGGCGAGTGGCGTTCCACGAGCCCTCACCTCTATCATTTCCAAGTCTACGAGGCAGCCCACGAAATCCGCATGATGTACCAGCCCTTGCTGCCGGCAGGAGGGAAGCCTTGATGCAGGCGATGAACATGGCACGACGTCCGGGTCCCGGTGC
This sequence comes from Bacillota bacterium, assembly GCA_028287415.1. GTDB lineage: Bacteria > Bacillota > Sulfobacillia > Symbiobacteriales > Symbiobacteriaceae > RYN-353. The sequence continues at coordinate 3,615 of JAQBPS010000383.1, forward strand.
GTGAGTGTCGCGCAACGGGCGGCCCCACCAGGAGCCGCCCGGTCTCAGCGCTGCCGGAACCGGGAGATCGCAGCCATCGCCTCGGTGATACCGCCCCAGCCCTCAATTTCGACCTCCTTGCCCTCCAACTCCTTGTAGGCGGCAAAGAAGTACTCGATCTCCTTGAGAATATGCGGGGGCACTTCCTGAAGACTGTGGAACGGCGCCATGCGCGGGTCGTGCGTGGGCACCGCGATGATTTTTGTGTCCTCGCCCTTCTCGTCGGTGGTCTTGAGGCAACCGATCACCCGCCCCTCGACTACGCAGCCGGGGAACGTCGCGCTGGTCACAAGCAGGAGGGCGTCGAGGGGACGGCCGTCAGCGGCCATGGTCTCGACCACAAAACCGTAGTCAGCGGGGTAGTGGATCGAGGAATGCAGCACGCGATCGAGCCGGATACGCCTGCGAGCCTGGTCCCAGACATACTTGTTCTGGCTGCCCTTCGGGATCTCCACAAGGATGTCGACGGTGTTGTCCATCGCCAAGCGAACGCCCCCCTTCAAGTGACCAAGCGCTCTGTAATCCTTTAGCATGATCGTACTGGATCGCTGAAGCGGCGTCGAGGCCTAACTCGCTCAGGCGACGTATTTCTGAAGGAAACCGCCCTTGAACCAGGTTGGCTCAAGGCGCACGACGAAATCCTGCGGATTCAGCTCCTCGATCATGTCGGTCACCCGCCGCCCCAACGAGCGCCGCACCACGACGAAGATGACCTCGCGCTCCCCGGACCGCCCCTCGGTGCGCCACGCGGTCACCCCCAGCCCACGGTCTCGCAGCTTCGGCGCGATTTCACCGGGCCGCGCGGAGATGACCTGGTAGAGCACGCCACCTTCCAGGGATTCGATAGCTGGGTCACCACCAGGCCCAGGGCGTAGACGTAGAGGATCAGTTCAAAGAGCTGATGACCGCCGCCAGCCGGCGCCAGCCCTTCACAAGGATGATCCAGCGAACCGTGGTGGTAGCGACATACGTGGCCTGGACGACAAAGATGAATCTAAGTGGGAGGAGGGCAGAGCGCACTGCTGCGCACAAAACGCCCCACACGCTAAAATCGCTATGTGCGGGGCGTTTTACGCTTGCCCCTCCCACACCCTCCCCCGCCTCGGGTTTCCCCGTCAGCCTCCATGACGTCACGGCCGTCACGGAGGCTTCTGTCGCCGGACCCGGACTGCGCCACCACATAAAAAGCCCGACGCTGAGGTAGCGCCGGGCTCTCTATTCGTGGCGGAGAGGGAGGGATTCGAACCCTCGGTACGTTTTTGGCGTACACAACATTTCCAATGTTGCACCTTCGACCACTCGGACACCTCTCCGAGGCTGGTGGAGCTAAGGGGAGTCGAACCCCTGACCTCTTGAGTGCGATTCAAGCGCTCTCCCAACTGAGCTATAGCCCCAGAAACTGGTGCGCCGAGCAGGATTCGAACCTGCGACCACCTGATCCGTAGTCAGGTACTCTAATCCACTGAGCTACCGGCGCTTCCATGGTGTCGAAGACGGGACTTGAACCCGCACGGTTTCCCACACGCCCCTCAAACGTGCGCGTCTGCCAATTCCGCCACTCCGACAGGAGGTATTCTGCTTGTTAGCACGGGGCTAAC
>JAQBPS010000420.1 GCA_028287415.1 Bacillota bacterium
AGCAGTGGGCACAATTGTTGCTCTGCGCCCATCCCTCTCGCCGCGACCCTGCCCGGCTGCCCGATTCCGACCGTCCATTTTTTTCAGTGGGGTCGGGTGGCTGAGTTGAAGAATTCGGATGAACTAGCCAAATTTTTACCTTAAATTACCATATTTAGATGCTCACGGTTACGCTGGAGGCCCAGATCTGCCCCCAGCGGCCCAATTAGGCGTCACTTGGCTTCGATTCGTCCAGATTTTTCAGTTCCGTGCGAGGTAGGCGGTGATAAAAGTGGACGGTGTTGCAGCACGATTCCAGGGTCCGCAACACTACGGGGAGACAGAGTTGTACCCCGATAAGGATGAGCTGCATGGCCTACAGCATGCTCGCTACCTCAAAGACAATGGCCTGTGCCAGAACCCACGTTTCCGGTCGGCCCGTCCGCCAGGAGCAGCTGCGGCTGACTCGGCTGGTTCTTAAGGCCGAGGATCAGTAACCGGGTCGATTTGCCGGACCCCGATGCGCCGACGATAGCCGCGAAATCGCCCCGGGGCACGGTCAGGTTGGTACCCCGCAGCGCCTGGACCCTCCTCACCCTTCCCCCGCTTGTGCACCCGAGCCCGGTGACGAACTCGGAACAAGTTTTTCGGCGCTTTCTGGTAGATATTCCTATCCATCCTGCCAAACATCCTGGTGATTGGAAGCTATTTTCCAGGTCCCTGGTGAACGAACGAGCACAAAGTTTCCAATGCAGGTCCAGGATAGGCTGATGCGGGCCCAGGACGGGCTAGTGGGAGGGCCAAGGCGCCGCGTGGATGTCGAAATCAGGCGAATACGGGCCAATGCTGGCGAGCGGGCGCCGGCAGGCCCCGTCACAAGCCGTCCTTGGCAACTATTTTCTCGATACGCCGGCCTACCGATGGAAAGAAGTTACCAACAGAGCCCCCACGGCTCTCAAACGAAGGACAACAACAGGTGCGCAAGGGTGAATCTACGAACACCACACATTAACGACCTGCGCGGCTGTGTACCGGACTGGAGGTGGGCACATTCAGCCGCCCACACGGCGGATCTGCTCCTCGCGCTGGCTCGCCAACCCCGGCTGGGCATTGCTGAACTGGCGAGCGTGCTGGACGGGATCGCACGGAAGGCCGAATGTGTTCGGCCTTCCCACCGGGTTCCGCGGGGCGATCGCAGGCTGGATCATGGGTTTCTAGCCGCAAATTAAATGCATAAACGTTTTCCCCCTCCGAATCTGCGAAATCCGCGAAATCTGCGGCAATGAAAAAAGGCCCCACGCCGCCGTTGAGCGGAGTGGGGCTAGCAGGTATCCGCTACTTCTCCTGCGACGGCCGCAGTGCGACCACATCGATCTCCACGGTAAAGGGCCCGGGCAGCACGCTCTGCACAGTGGTCCGGGCCGGGTACGGCTGCGGGAAGTACTCGGCATAGATCTCATTGTAAGCGGCAAAGTCCTTGATGTCCGCCAGGTGGGCGCCCACCTTGACCACGTCTGCCATGGTGCAGCCTGCGGCCGCAAGGATCGCCGTGATGTTCTCCAGGACCTGCCTGGTCTGCTCCCGGATGCCGCCTGGCACGATGTCACGGGTGCCGGGCTTGAGGGGGCCCTGACCGCTGACATAAACGAAATCGCCGGCGATGATGGCCGGGTTGTACGGTCCGGCCGGGATCGGCGCACCTGCCGGGTGGACGGGAATCTTGCGAGTCATCGACGGATCTACCCCCAATGCGGTGGATATTGGCAACCTTTCTATGATTCCATAGCATGCTGAAGGTTCCTGCTGAATTTAGTGGGAGGAGGGCAGAGCGCCGACGTAAAGTGGGAGCCACCGGTGGCTTGCCCGGTGACTCCCGCCGATCAATGGCCCTGATTGCCGCCGGCGCTGTTGCCAGTGCTCCCGAAACTGGGGCCGGTGCCGGTGCCGGTGCTGCTGCTACCATGACTTTTGCTGGTCGTACTGCTGCTGTCGCCGCTGTCCCCGCCCTTGTCGATCTCAACGAGGATCACGTCAGGGCCGATCTTCTTGATCTTCGTCCAGGGGATGACGATGTCCGGCCCGCCCCCCAGCAGGCCGAACATCTTGGACTCACCGGGCACGACGATCGCCGTGATCTTACCCGTCTCATGGTCAATCTCGACATCGATCAGCTCGCCCAGCTTGCGACCCGTCTTGATATCGATCACGTCCTTGCGCATCTCGGACGCCTTCGAGCTCCCCATGCCCCGTCCCCCCTTCGCCCGTAACCAAGCCGCTTACGGCAATGGTATGCGGGCGGGGGCATGCAGTTGCTGTCCGGCCTTTGATTCACCGCCAAGTTTCGACTTTAGCCACGACAGGACCGCAGAGCGGGGCCGGATCGGCAGCTGCGCCACCTGCTCCTCATCGACCAGCGCAGCCACACGCCTGCGTGGCACCGCCACCGTCTGAGCGCCGCCCGAGCCCGGCTTCGGCTCCAGTACCACGCCGCTCGTCCAGTCCGCAAAGCAGAGCGGCGGGAAGAGCACGCACCACCAGTTGGCGCCCTCTGCGCTACCGATCGTGACGCGCAAGGCCTTATAGTCGCCGGCAGGCAGGAAGAAGGCGCCGTAAGACTTGGCCGGGAAGGCGA
>JAQBPS010000301.1 GCA_028287415.1 Bacillota bacterium
CATGAGAGCGACGGCGACCCGATCTACCTGCTGGACCAGCTTGCCACTGAGGAGAGCCAGCGCGAGGGCCAATGGATCGACCGTGTCGCCCTGCGTGAAGGACTCTCCCACCTGGCGCCGCGCGAGCAGGCGGTGATCCTGCTGCGTTTCTTCCGTGACAAAACCCAGACCGAGGTGGCGGCCATCCTGGGCTGCAGCCAGGTGCAGGTTTCACGGCTGGAGCGGCGTGCGCTTGAGCATATCCGGCAGTTCATGAGTGCCAGCTAGTGGCGGACACAGCCTGCACCCCTATTCTTTCCAGTCTAGCCACGGCGCCACGTGGGTAGAATGGTCCGGGGTGGCTGACTTTGCTGAACTACAGATATCGCACGGGGATCTACACGTTGCTGCTGCTTCTGACCCTGCTGGCGGCCTGCGCGGCGGTCACGTACCTGGTCGTTTCGCGGCCGGGCAAGCAGCCGCCACGGGGCGCCCGTCTGGTACAGAGCTTGTCGGACAGGGCTTCAGCGTATACTTGGACCCAGGGGTGGCATGCTACGGGAGGAGCCGGTGGCTCCAACCGGAGGTCGTCCGGATAGTGGATGCCGTCCGTACGGCTCGGTCGGCGGGATCCGTTTTTCCTGCGGCTTCCGGTTTTCCCGTATGGAGGTGACCGGACTTGCGCACCTATGCCATCTACCGCAATGGGCGGGCGAGCAACCTGCGCCTGACCCCGGACCCAGCGCCGGCCTGGCCGGGAACACCGCTGCTGTCGGCAACCGAACAGGTCAGCATGGACGAGCCAGAAATGGCAACCGTTGTGCACATGAACGGGGAAGAGATCGACCTCGGGCTGTACGGGGAGTGACCGGCGCCCACCGGCCTTCGCGCACCAGCCTGTTGCCCCTGATCTGGGAGGTGGGCCTGTGAACCCCCCCGTGCGAGTCATTCTGATCACGGATGGCGACAAGGCGGCCCGGCGCGCCATGGAGTTCGCAGCACAGCGGTTGGGGCTGCGGTGCATCTCTGCATCCGCCGGCAATCCGACGCCGCTGCGCGGCTGGGAACTGGTGGCGTTGATCAACAAGGCGGCCTACGATCCGGTGCTCGTGATGGTGGATGACAAGGGCAACCCGGGGCTGGGAGCCGGGGAGAGCGCCCTTGCGTACATTTGCCGCTCCGAGGAGGTCCAGGTGCTGGGCGCCATCGCCGTGGCTTCCAACACCAGACGGGCTCGCGGCACGCCGGTTGATGTTTCGATCACCCGGGACGGCCGGGTGATCGACTACCCGGTCGACAAGTATGGCCTCCCGGACATGCACCATGCCGTCCTGCAAGGCGATACGGTCGACGTTCTGCGGGACCTCAAGGTCCCGGTGGTCGTCGGCATCGGCGACCCGGGGAAAATGAAGGGTGCCGACAAGCTCCAGGGCGGGTGCGAGGTGACCACCAAGGCGATCGTGGAGGTGCTGTCCCGCACGCTCGGGCACTGCCCCGGCGCCGTCAGGCTTGAGCCGCCCCACCAGCCAACCGTGCCCTGATCCGACCAATCCAATGCACCCAATATGGACCCGGCCAATCATCACGAATGGCCGGGTTGTTGGCGCGTTGACACGTCCAAAAGGGGCATGGTATGGTTCAATGCGACAAGGTATAACTACAGCTTGCAATTATAGTGCTGAGAGAAGAAACCGCAGTCTATGGGGAGGCAACGTAAGTACTTATGCATTTCTACGGAACAGCTGCAAAGAACGCCCAGGGGCACCTCACGATCGGCGGGGTCGACGCAACGGATCTGGCCGAGAAGTTCGGTACGCCGCTTTACGTCATGGATGAGGCGCTTGTCCGGAAGAACTGTCGGGCGTACGTCCAGGCGTTCAAGGACTATTATCCCGACGCAGAGGTGGCCTACGCCTCCAAGGCATTCCTGTGTACGGCCATGGTCGCCCTCGTCGAGCAGGAGGGGCTGTCGCTCGATCTGGTCTCGGGCGGCGAGATTGCCACGGCCCTGAAGGCCGGGTATCCGATGGCCCACACCTACTTTCACGGGAACAACAAGACCGTCGAGGAGATCCACCTCGCCCTGAAGTCCGGCGTCGGCCGGATCATCGTGGACTCGGTCCACGAGCTGGAACTGCTCAACCTGGAGGCCGGGGAGCTGGGGATCACCCCGAAAATCTACCTGCGCCTGAACCCGAATGTGTCAGCGCACACGCATCACTACATTAGCACGGGGCAGTTGGACTCGAAGTTCGGCATCCCGATTGAAATGGGCCTGGCGATGGACGCCACGCGGCTGGCGCTCTCGCTGCCAAACGTGGCGTTGACGGGCTTCCACTGCCACATCGGCTCCCAGATCTTCGACGTGGAGGGTCACCGCCTGGCGGCCAGCGTCATGATCAAGTTCCTGGCGGATGTGAAGGCTGCGACTGGCTTTGTCACCACCGAGCTGAACCTCGGCGGCGGCCTCGGCGTGCGCTACACGGCTGAGGACACCCCGAAGCGCCCGGGCGAGCTGATCAAGGTGCAGACGGATAGCGTCCGTGCCGCCTGCGCCGAGTACGGTGTGCCGCTGCCCAAGCTGGTGGTGGAACCGGGCCGGTCGATCGTCGGCGAGGCCGGCACCACGCTGTACAGCATCGGCACGGTCAAGGAGATCCCCGGCATCCGCACCTACATTTCGGTCGATGGCGGCATGGGCGACAACATTCGGCCTGCGCTCTACCAGGCGGAGTACGAGTGCGTGGTTGCGAACAAGGTGGATGCCCCGGCCGAGAAGGTCGTGACTGTGGCCGGCCGTTACTGCGAGTCGGGCGACAAGCTGATCATTGACGCCAAGGTGGCGGACAACGTCGATACCGGCGATCTGCTCGCTATTTTCACGACGGGCGCGTACAACTACACCATGGCGTCGCACTACAACCGGTATCCGAAGCCGGCGGTCGTGTTCGTTGCCGACGGCAACGCCGACCTGGTCGTGCGCCGTGAGACGTTCGATGAGATGGCGGCCTTCGACCTGATCCCCCAGCGGCTCCAGCCCAAGGTGGCGCGCTAAGCGGCACGCATAAGAGGACCAGGGCGATGGTGCCCTGGTCCTCTTGCGCGTGCTGTGCGGGGCTTTTTATATGGCCACGGATTTCACGGGTTCCACGGATTTGGGCGCCAAACACAGATGACCAGGTGAAAATGTTTTTATATATTTATATCCGAATCCGCGTAATCTGTGAAATCCGTGGCTACAAAATGTCTTTACCCTAAAACGAGGATGGCGGGGTGGAGGTCGCCGCCGGGGCAGGCGAGCGACGCGGGGCGGGCGCCCTGCCCCGGCACCACGGTCAGCGTGTACGGCCCCGCCCCGGGGCCGACCCGCACGGCTCCGGCCGCACCCTCCGGCTCAAAGCCGACCGGCTCGCCCGCCTCATCGTAGCGGAACAGCGGGCGCAGCACCACGCCGTTGGGGCCCAGCTCCTTTACGACCTCCTGAAAGCCGAGCGGGTCCTCGCCCGAGAGCACCGGGCAGGCACCGTGCCCCAGCAGATGCACCAGGCTCTTGAGCCGGGTGATGACCGCCTCCGCATCACCCAGCAGCCCGATGCGGCAGGGGTATTCCTGCGTCAGGAGGAAGAGGAGCAGCGCCGGCAGGCCATCCGCGCTGAAGCGGCCCCGGACTTCCGCTGGGGCGGGTGGTCCGCCCAGGGCTGCCAGGACGCGATTGGCCAGGAGCATCTCCTCCTCGGTGATCGTCAGGGGGAGGTGGTACTCCTCGGCAGCGTGCCGGCAGAGGCGGCGGAAGCCATCAAAACGGCGGATCAGGATTCCTCCGATATACAAAGGCATGAGTCAGTCCTTTCGCGGTGTTGCTATTACGATAGTAGCGCAAAACACACCTGAAAAGGAAGTGGCAGCATGCCTAGAGATGATCGCCCAGGATCTCCTTGACGCGCGCCCGGATGTTCGCAACCACGTCGCGCCGGCCGGACTCGATGGCGTGCGTCAGGGCGAGGCGCGCCCGCCGGGGGGCCTCCTTGCGGCCTTCCGCCCATTCGATGCTCGCAAGCAGGCAGGTGCACTCGGCGACGACCGGCATGTCGCCGAGTTCCCGGGCGAGGGCCAGGGTGTTGATCGCCAGCGGCCGGGTCTGTATCACCCGCCCCAGCGCCAACTCTACCCGGGCCCTGGTGAAGCCCAGGTGCGTCCGCCACCAGAGCCCCCGCGGTCCGGGGCTGAACGCGTATTCGTCCACCGCGGTGAGCGCCGCGGCGGCGTCCTGCGGCCGGTCCAGTTCCAGCAGCACCAGGGCCCTGCGCCGGTGCAGCTCCGCCAGAATCGTGCCGGGCTCCTCACGCTCACAGAGGAGTACCGCCGCTTCCAGATGTGCCAGTGCAGATTCGGCCTGCCCTGCCACCATGTCAAGCTGTGCCAGCCCTTGCCGGGCGATCACCTGCCCGAAGGGGACCAGTTCCGGGTCCGCGGCCAGCAGGGTGGTAATTTCCCGGTAGGTCGACCGGGCGAGCGGGTAGTCGCCCATTTGGTAGTAGGCGCTGGCCAGATTGAACATAGCCTGCACCTGGAGCGTGTGCTCGCCAACCGCTGCGGCCAGGCTCACGGCCTCCTCGCCGTGCAGTACCGCCTCGGGTGCCGCACGTTTCAGCCCTTCGATGTACGTCCAGCAGATGAGATTGTGCGTGCGGGCCGCTACCCTCCGCCCGACATCGGCCGATTCAAGCAGCACACGGCCCCGGACCTGGGCCTCCTCAAAGCGGCGCTCATCCAGCAGGGCGAGCAGGCGCTGGTACTCGGCGAGATCGGGCGGGTCAGACGCGCGTGGGCGATCGTTCATGCGGCCACCTCCCCGCAACAGCGCTTGTTGTTTCCATTATATCCCAGACGTTGGCAACAGCACAAGGCGCAGCAAGCAGGATCGCAGGTTGCCTGTGTTAAAATAATGATGCATGGTGGAGGAGGTGCGGCGGGTGAGCGACGAGAAACCGGAAAAGCTGCCCCCGCCGATCCGGTACCTGCTGCGGACGGCCGGCCAGGTGGCCGAGCGGACTGGCGTGGGCGCCTATGCCGTGGGCGGCTTCGTGCGGGACCTGCTGCTTGACCGGCCCAACCTGGACATTGACATTGTCGCCGAGGGCGACGGCATTGCCTACGCCGGTGCCCTCGCTCACGCGCTCGGCGCCGACCTCGCGGCAGTGCCGCGCTTCGGCACCGCACATTTGCGCCTGCCGCTGCAGTCGCCCGAGTTGCCTGCGCGGGTGGACGTGGCGACGGCCCGGCGGGAGACTTACGCCAGCAGCGGCGCCCTGCCGGCGGTTGAGCAGGCTGGGTTGGACGAAGATCTGTACCGCCGCGACTTCACCGTCAATGCGATGGCAATCCGGCTGACGCCGCAGGGCCCGGGCGCCCTGATCGACCCCTTCGGCGGGCAGTCCGACCTGGTTGCCGGGCAGATCCGGATTCTGCACCCCCGCAGCTTCTGCGACGACCCGACGCGGATTCTGCGGGCCGTCCGCTTTGCCCAGCGCTATCATTTCCAACTGGAGCCCGGGACCTGGGAGGCCGCCCGCAGTGCGGTGGAGCAGGGCTGTCTCGACACCGTCAGCATGGAGCGGCTGAGCCGTGAGCTCCTGCTGATCCTTCAGGAGCCGCAGAGCGGCGGCGCCCTGGCAACGCTGGCTGAACTGGGTGTACTGGCGCGGCTACTCCCCGGCGTAACCCTGTCAGCAGCGGACAAGGCTCAGCTCGACCGGGTCGACCAGCTCGGCGGCGAGGTGGCGGACCTGGCACAGGCCGCAGCCGCACCCTGGCTGACAAAACTGCTGCTGCTCCTGCACACCCTCCCGCTGCCGCAGGGGGCGGCGCTGATCGCCAGGCTGAAGCTCAACCGGGAGCAGAGCCAGGCGCTCCACCAGAGTCTCACCGGGTGGACCACGGCACTGGCTATCGTAAAATCCCCTGACGCCAAACCGTCACAGGTGGCTCGCACGTTCGCGGGCTGGCGCCCCGAGGGGCTACTGTTTCTCTATTTGCTGGGTGCGGGCGAATCCGTGACCCGCTACTGGCAGGACTGGCGCCACGTGCGCCTGGCGATCACCGGCGCTGATCTGATCCGGGCCGGGGTGCCGGCCGGACCGGCGATCGGCCGGGCGCTCGCACAGGTCCTGGCCGACCGGCTTGATGGCGCCGCCCCGGACTTGGCGTCCCAGCTGGCCCTCGCGCTCCGCTATGCCTATGAGGAGGCCTGAGATTGTTTACCCAGATCCCATCGCTTCAGATGATCGTGATGAGCATCCCCGGCGTGGTGATAGGCTTCACCTTCCACGAGTTTGCGCATGCCTGGACCGCCACCTGGTTCGGCGACGACACGCCCCGGCTCCAGGGCCGCGTCTCCCTGAACCCCAGGGTTCACCTCGATCCACTCGGGGTGATTCTCCTCCTGATCGGCGGCTTTGGCTGGGCCAGGCCCGTCAATGTCAACGCGAACCGCCTGCGCCCACGGGTCCTGGGGGATATCGTCGTCTCCCTGGCGGGCGTGAGCATGAACTTCCTGCTGGCGATCCTCTTCTCACTGTTGATGGGCATGTCGGAGTACGGCCTCCTGTTCGGCTATCAGAATGCGGTCCTCACGGCGACGCTCGAGCGAACCGCGTACTTCAATTTACTCCTGGTCGGCTTCAACCTGATTCCGATCCCGCCGCTCGACGGATTTCATGTGTTCAAGTACCTGTTCCCGCGGGGTATGGAGGGCGTGGTCGCCACCCTGTACCGGATGGGGCCGATCTTCCTGATGGTGCTCTTTTTCACGGGGATTGCCAGTCGGTTCCTCGATCCTGTATATGCGGGTCTGGAAGCTGCCGTCAGTTGGATCGTCGTCCCGGTCCTTAGACTCATGATTGGTTAAAGTTGCAGGAAACATAACGCCCGTGTACACTAAGAGGGTCGTTTTCAAATGGGCGGGGGTGAGCAGGGGATGAAGCCGGAGGCGCTGGGGCGTCCGGAGCCGTACACGGTGCATCTGGACAATTTCGACGGCCCTCTGGACCTGCTGCTTCACCTGAT
>JAQBPS010000470.1 GCA_028287415.1 Bacillota bacterium
ACTGTGTCGGCGCCCCCGCCGGTCGTCGTGCCCCCGATGACGCCGATCCCGCCAGGCTAGATGCTTACACCAGAACCCAGTCGATCTCCAACTCCGCCAACTTGGCCTGCGTCGGGGTGCCCGTGGCGGGGTCCCAGCCGGCCAGCTCATAGTACTGCTGCTTCGCCTGCTCCATCTCCGCCTCGGTCAGGGCGACGCCGTCCGTCGGCCCGCCTGCGAGCGGCTGGAAGAACTTCTTCGGCAGGGCATCATGGGTCCGGTCCAGCCCCTCACGGGCGTTGAAGGCCCGCATCAGGTTCAGGCGGCGCTCCCCGACCTTCATCACCTCGTCTAGAGTGACATCCCAGCCAGTGGCGGCCCGGATCAGCTCGACCGTCTCGCTCGGCCCGTACAGCTGCCAGCTGGCGCCGAAGACGAACTGGCAGAGGTTGTAGGTGTCGAGCGCCGAGTAAAAGAGCTGCGTCAGGTAGGTGAAGCGGACCTTGGCGGGGCTCAGGTCCGTCAGGGCGAGGATATCGCTGATACCCAGTTCTTCGAGCCGATTGCGGAAGATCGTACCCGGCTTCGCCCGCAGCGCCGTGTCATGTTCGGAGGACTGGTGGTCGGCGCCGAACGGGTTGACCGCGTAGATCAGGCCCATCGAGCGCTTGTGCTGGGGCATGTGGGCGGGCGCTTCGAGTCCCTTCACGGTGATGGTCAGGCCCTCCGCTGCCGGGCCGAGCGATGCCGCCGCCCGGGCGCTGCCCTCAGCGAGCAGGTTGCCCAGGGCACCTGCCCGCAAGGCGATCTGCTCGGTCAGCTTCAGCATCGTGTCGGCGTTGCCGAACTCGAGCGCCACCCCGTCATCAGCGGAGAGCAGCCCCTTCTCGCCGGCCTCCAGCGCCCAGGCGATCGTCGCACCGCACGAGATGGTATCCATGCCGTACTTGTTGCACAGCTCATTCGCCACGCAGATGGCATCCATGTCGTCGACGCCGCAATAGGAACCGAAGGTGGCGATGGTCTCGTACTCAGGCCCGCCATACTTCGCGTCGACCTTGCCGGGGATCTCCACGACCCGCTTGCAGCGGATGCCACAGGCGAAGCAGGTGTCCCGCTCCTTGAGGAACTCATCGTGAAGCCGCTCGCCGGAGAGCTGCGCCGCGCTCTCCCCGAAGGAGCCGGAGTTGTAGTTGTAGGTGGGCAGGCCGCCCTTGTAGTTCTGCTGCGCCACGACACCGGCGGTGCCGTATTTGCCGAAGTGGGCGATGCCGGTCGCCTCTTCAAGCTCCCGGAAGCGCCGGGCCAGGTCGCGGAAGCTGTCAGGGTCGACGGGCTTGCGCGCTCGGGTGCCGCGCACAGCCACAGCCTTCAGATTCTTGGAACCCATGACGGCGCCGAGGCCGGTCCGCCCGTTCGCCCGGTTCGCCATATTCATGATGGCGGCAAAGCGGACCTGTTTCTCGCCCGCCGGCCCGATCTGTGCAACCTCAACCTTGGCGTCGCCCAGCTCCGCCTTGAGCGCCTCGTCCACATCGCCGGTCACCTTGCCCCAGAGGTGCTCCGCCGGGCGCAGTTCGGCCATGCCATCCTTCAGCCAGAGGTAGACCGGCGATGCCGCCCGACCCAGGAAGATGATCGCATCTGCGCCGGCCGCCTTCATCTCTGCGGGGAAGAAGCCGCCGCACTGGCTGTCGCCGATGCCGCCGGTGAGCGGCGACCGGGCCGCCGCGGTCATCCTGCTCTGCCCGGAGATCGCAAGACCGGCGAGCGGGCTGACCGCCATCACCAGTACGTTCTCAGGCCCCAGCGGATCGACGCCTTTGGCGCAGTGCTTGAACAGCAGGTAGGTCGCGAGCGCACTGCCACCGGGGTACTTGCGGTACACAGCCTCCGGCAGCGTCTCCTTGGTGATGGTCCCGTTGCTCAGATTGACCAGGTAAACCACAGCTTCAATCGCCATTTGTAGTCCTCCCTCAAAATCAGTGCGGCGGCGGTATCGTTGCCAGCAGGGCCGCGAGCGCCAGGACCAGGGTTTGTAACCATAACTCGTAGTGCCACAGCCGGCGCCATGCCAGGAGCAGAGCGACCGTCACCCCCGCCAGTTTGGCGATCAGCACCCGGCCCCACAGCGTCGTGATGAGCTCTCCGGGGCTGCTGACATGTGTGGCTGCCAGGAACGTGCCGGACGCCGCCAGCAGGAGCACGGCCAGGGCAGCCAGCCGCCCGAAGCGCGCTGCCACCAGCGCTCGGTCCGTGCCCTGCGGCACCATTGGCCACACCGCCAGCAGTGAGGCCAGACCGCCGCCCCAGAGGCCCATCGCCGCAAGGTGCAGCGCCAGCAGGCTCCCGCCGCCGTCTACAGCGGCCAGTCCCAGGCCCAGCAGCAGGAGCGGCCAGTCCTGTCCCCCGCCGGCCCGCGCCAGCGCACCTGCGAAGGACCAGAGGAGCAGGGGGGCGCCCAGGCGCAGAGCCGTGGTGGGCCCCAGCCCGGAAGTCATCAGGGTGATCGGCTCGGCGGCCAGCAGCAGTACGATGCCGGCGTGAGACAGGCGCTGGAGCCGTTCGTGCGCCGCGGACCGGTCGGGCGCGCCCAGCACCAGCGCCCGGAAGGCGATCGGACCGAAGGCGAGGGCGTAGCCCGCAAAGTGGAGCCAGCGCGCCAGGGCTTGCAGCAAAAGGAACGGCATGGCGCTAGTCGGCCCCGCTTGCAACCGGGGCCGGCGCCAGCGGTTCGGCCGGCTGGAGGGCCCACGGCTGCCTGCCAATGCGGATCACCATGCCGGAGGCGACGAGGCAGATCACGCCGGCGGTCATGAACGCGGCCTGGTAGTTGCCAAACCAGGTGCGGGCGGCGCCCGCGCCGTAAGCGGCGACCGCAGCGCCGACCATGTGGGCGGCGAAGACCCACCCGAAGACAATCGGGCCCCGCTGCTTGCCGAAGAGGTCGCTGGCAAGGGCAACGGTCGGCGGCACGGTCGCCACCCAGTCCAGCCCATAGAAGACGATGAACACGGGGAGCCCGAACTGTGCGCTGCCGAACGCGTAGGGGAGGAAGAGCAGGGACAGGCCCCGCAGGCCATAGTACCAGAACAGGAGCCAGCGGCTGTCCCAGCGGTCGGTCAGCCAGCCGGACAGCGTCGTGCCGGCGATATCGAAGATGCCGATCACAGCGAGCAGGCCCGCCGCCGACACCTCCGCCATGCCGTGATCGATGGAGGCGGGGATCAGGTGTGTACCGATCAGACCGTTCGTGCTCGCCCCACAGATGAAGAAGCTGCCCGCCAGGAACCAGAAATCCCGGGAGCGCCAGACCTGGCCCAGGGTACCGAAGGCGGCGCCGATGGGGCTGCCGCTGCTGGGGGGCGGGGTGTCACCGGCCTCGGCGCCATACGGAGCAAGGCCGACGTCGCTGGGGCGGTCCCGCATCAGCAGGGCGATGACCGGGGTCACGAGGGCAGCCGCTCCGGCGACCGTCAGCGATACCATCCGCCAGCCGTGGTGCACGGCCAGCCAGGCGAGCAGTGGCAGGAAGATCAGGTTCCCCGTCGCGCTGGCGGCGGAAAGGATGCCCACGACCAACCCGCGGCTCTTTACGAACCAGCGGCCTGCGACCGCGGCCGCCATCACGGTGGCAATGGCGCCTGTGCCCACACCGACCACCAGGCCCCACAGCAGGTGTAGTTGCCAGGGCACTCGCATGAGTGTGGTCAGCGCCGCACCGCTGCCGACGAGCAGGAGGGCGGCCACCGTGATCCGCCGGATACCGAAGCGCTCCATGAGTGCCGCTGCGAAGATGCCGCTGAAGCCGTATAGCACCGGGTTGATCGAGACGGCGAGCGAGATGGTTGCGCGATCCCAGCCAAACTCCGTCTGGAGCGGGACAATGAGGACGCTGGGCGCGGAGCGGAAGCCGGCGCCGGTCAGCAGGACGAGAAAGGTGACGGCGGCTACGATCCAGGCGTAGTGAAGGCGCGAACTAGCTTTGTCGCCGGGCATCTGTGATCACTCCTGCTTCAGTCGCTAGTCTGATTATCATGTGAGAGGGTCCGGCCCGTCAACAGCTTTACTGTCGCAGAGCAGGAGTGCCGCATGTCAGTTCAGAATTGGTGAATTGCAGTGGGGGTGAGGGCGATTCGGAGGCTGGCGGGCAACGCGAGTTTTTGGCTGCTGCTGATCGGCCAGAGCGTCAGCAACCTCGGTGACATCCTCTATACGGTCGCGGTGCTTTCCTTCACGTACGCCGCCACCCACTCGGTGACTGGTGCGGCGAGCATCATGATTCTCACCACCGTGGTGCGCCTTGGCGCCGGCTTCGTCGCGGTGCAGGTCGTAGATCGACTGCCGCACCGCACGCTCATGATCGCGGCGGACATCGTCAGGGCGCTCGCCATCGGCGCGCTCGGGCTGTTCAGCCTCCGCCACCAATTGACCCTGCCGACCATCTATGCGGTTACGGCGGTGGCGGCTTTTGCCGGCACTTTTTTCACGCCGGCCCAGTCGGCGATCCTGCCGGCGGTCGTCGCGCGTGATCAGCTCGTGCGGGCCAATGGCCTGATCGCGTCAGCCGTCCAGTTTGTGCAGACTGCTGGCTGGGCGATCGGTGCCGCCCTGGTCGCCCTGACCGGTGCGCCGGCGGTCATCCTGGTTAACGCCGCCAGCTTTCTGCTCTCGGCAGTGGCGACCGCATTTGTCGTGACGACGGCAGCGGCGGGCGAAGGTGATAACCCGGCAACGCCCCTGGGGCCGCTGGCGCGGCTGAAGTCAGGCTGGACGGAAGTCTGGTCGAACCGGGTTGTGCGCGACGTGACGATCATGGATGGACTGGAGACGTTCGCAAACACGATCTGGACATCCGCCTTGATGCTCGCCTTTACGGTACAGGTGCTGAGAGTGGGGCAGGAATGGTGGGGCTATCAGCTCTCTGCCTACTGCATCGGCACGATCATCGGCGGCGGAGTGGCGGCGTTGGCGGCCGGCTGGCTCGCCCGCTGGGGCGGCTGGATGATCGCACTCTCGTCGGCCACCTTTGCCCTGTTGACGCTCTGGTATGCCCTCAGTGGCAGCGCCACGCTTGCGGTCGGACTGTGTGTGGCGTTCGGGCCCGTGTTCCAGGTGCGGGATGTGGTTCAGTCCTCCATGCTCCAGGCGAGCCTTGATCCGCGGGCGATCGGGCGTGCATTCGCCACCCGGGAGATGTTTCTGATGGGCCTCTTCGGGCCGGGGATGGCGGCGATGAGCTTGCTGGCCGACGCGGCCGGTCCGCGGTCGGCGTACGTGGCAGGGGCAGGCATCTATGCAGTCGTCGCACTCTTTGCGGCCTTGTCGGTGCCGATCAGGAGCTACCGGCTGTCGTCGACCGCAGCGTAATGGCTGCGGCCGGACCGCTTACTTTGCCGACCCGGAAAACAACCGCTGGGAAGTCGCCTGGTATCCAACCGCCGTCTTCGATGAGCGCGGGGGTATGGTATCCTTCTAGCCCGCTGGCGACATAACATGGGAAGGGATTTCTGACCGAACACCCTCCCGGAGGTGCCCGCATGCAAAGACCCGTACCCGCAGGCGCGCCAATGCGCCTGCCGCCCCAGGTCGCCGGCTCGCTCTCCCGCCTGCAAGGGATGCTCCAGCGGAGCCAGCCTCAGATTCAAAACGCCTATGCCGCACACTGGCTGGCGCTGCGCCAGGCCGGCGGTGTCCCTGAGTTCCAGACCTTTACTCAGCACATGGCTTGGGGCGCGTACGGAACGATGGCACTGGGCGGGCTGCTGCGCCATGCGCTTGCCGGCCGGGGCCAGCCGGAGGTCGTCGCCGGCATCGTCGACCAGCTGCACTTACTTCAGCATCACTATGGGGAAGCAGCCCAATCGCTGCAGGCCTTCCTCCAGCGGCCGGACGCAGCCGACTACCCAGCCGTGCGCCCGATGGTCGACGCCTTGCGGCCGCTGGACCAGGTGTACCAGGCCGCCCAGCCGCCCAAGCACACGGTGCTGAATGGGCTGCCCTGGCATCCGGGGCCGATGCTCGACCTGCCGCAGATCCAGGGCGCAACCTGGGAAGTGCCAGAGGTGCTGCCCGAACCACCGCCCGCGGCACCGCCCGAAAGCCGTCCCGCGGAGCCCCCGATCCCCGAAGCTTGAGCAAAAGGGGTAGGCGCTTACGCCTGCCCCTGGCCCGCCACATCGCTGTTGGCCGGGCTGCCGCGGAAGAGCCTTGCTTCGGTCATCGGGATTTCGTCCTATGTCCAAAAGTATGATACAATAGGCTGGACTTGAACGGTTAAGGAGTTTTGAGAGAACAGTGATCACAGTTACGAATGTTAGTCTTCGTTACGGCGACCGCAAGCTGTTCGAAGAGGTCAATATCAAATTTACACCTGGCAATTGCTACGGCTTGATCGGTGCGAATGGTGCGGGCAAATCGACGTTCCTGAAGATCCTCTCGGGCGAGGTCGAAGCGCAGACCGGCGAAGTGACCATCACCCCGGGCGAACGGCTCGCGATGCTGAAGCAGGACCACTTCGAGTATGAGGCGTTTACGGTCCTGCAGACGGTCGTCATGGGCCATACTCGGCTTTACGAAGTGATGCAGGCGAAGGACGCCATCTATATGAAGGCGGACTTCACCGATGCAGACGGTATGCGTGCTGCGGAGCTTGAAGGCGAGTTCGCTGAGCTGAGCGGCTGGGAAGCTGAATCCGATGCCGCCATTCTCCTGAACGGCCTTGGCATCGGTGAGGATCTTCATCAGAAGCTGATGGCTGACCTGACCGGCTCTGACAAGGTGAAAGTCCTCCTGGCACAGGCCCTATTCGGCAAGCCGGACATTCTCCTGCTGGACGAGCCAACCAACCACCTGGACCTGCAAGCGGTCAAGTGGCTCGAAGACTTCCTGATGAACTTCGCGAACACGGTCATCGTCGTATCCCATGACCGTCACTTCTTGAACAAGGTCTGCACGCACATGGCCGACCTCGATTTCGGGCGCATGCGGTTGTACGTGGGCAACTACGACTTCTGGTATGAGTCCAGTCAGCTCGCGCAGCGGCTGGCAGGCGAGGCGAACAAGAAGAAGGAAGAGAAGATCAAGGATCTTCAGGCCTTCGTCGCACGCTTCAGTGCGAACGCATCAAAGTCGAAGCAGGCAACTTCGCGTAAGAAGCTCCTGGAAAAGATCACGCTGGATGATATCCGTCCGTCCACGCGTCGCTATCCATTCGTCAACTTTCCGATCGAGCGCGAAATCGGCAACGAGCTGCTGCGCGTCGACGGCGTGACGAAAACGATCGACGGCGTAAAGGTACTCGACAACGTCACTTTTACGATGAACAAGGATGACAAGATCGCATTTGTCGGCAAGAACGAGTTCGCCATCACGACGCTGTTCCGGATCCTGATGGGCGAGGTCGCGGCAGACAGCGGCACGTTCAAGTGGGGCGTGACCACCTCTCAGGCGTATTTCCCCAATGACAACTCGCGGTTCTTTGAGAGCGACGAGCTGAACCTGATCGAATGGCTGCGGCAGTTTTCGCCGACCGACCAGACGGAAAGCTTCCTGCGGGGCTGGCTCGGCCGCATGCTCTTCTCAGGCGATGAAGTGCTGAAGAAGTGCACCGTGCTCTCCGGCGGCGAGAAGGTCCGGTGCATGCTGTCGAAGATGATGCTGAGCAGTTCGAACGTGCTCTTGCTGGATGAGCCGACGAACCACCTGGATCTTGAGTCGATCACGGCACTGAACAACGGCATGATCAGCTTTAAGGGTTCCATGCTCTTCACATCGCATGACCATCAGTTCGTTCAGACCATCGCCAACCGTATCATCGAGATCACGCCGAACGGCTTGATCGACAAGCAGATGGCGTACGACGAGTACCTGGAGAACGAAGCCGTCAAGAAGCAGCGGGAGGCCGTCTACCAGTAAAACGGAACCGGCCCTGGAAACGGGGCCGGTTTTTCCCTTCGGGTACCGAAGAGGTTGCCGCCCCTGCGACGTTGAATAAACAAGAGCGCAACCCGGTATGGAGGTGGGGATCATGCAGCACCTTGGCGCCGTTATTCTGGCCGCCGGGGAATCACGCCGCATGGGGCGCCCCAAGCAGCTCCTGCCCTGGGGCGACAGCACGCTGATCGATGCGGTCGTGGGCGCTGCGCTCGCCGCGCCCGTCGCCGAGGTCGTCGTCGTGCTCGGCCACGCCGCAGATCGCGTTGAGCAGGCGGTCTTTGCCCGTGATCCACGGCTCAGCTTTGTGCGCAACGAACAGTACCGGACTGGCATGCTTTCATCAGTGCGGGCCGGCGTGGCCGCGCTTTCTGACCGCTGCGAGGCTTTCTTTCTGTACCTGGGTGACCAGCCGTGGGCCTCGCCGGCGGTTGCCGCCCAGCTCGCCCGGGCCTACACGCCCGGGGCGATTCTCGTGCCGACCGCCGACGGGCGGCGGGGCCACCCCGTACTGTTCTCGCTCACCTATCGGGCGGAGATTGCCGAGTTGGATGACGCCGTCGGGCTTCGCCAGCTGCTCTGGCGCCATCCCGCGGCGGTGCGGACGGTGGCTGTGGCCGAACCGGCCATCCACGTAGATCTGGACACACCTGAAGATTACGACCGTTATAGACGCCGGGAGGAATAAACAAGTGGACTGGTTCACATCCCTCACGGAGGCGATCGCGGCAAAGCGCCCGGTCGCCCTGGTGACGGTAGTTGCGGCGCCGGGGTTGCCTGCGTTGGCCGGTCGCCACCTGGTGGTGGAGCCGGGTGTTGGGGCGCCTCGGGCGGTCGTCGCCGACTTTGCGGATGGCGCCGTCGCAGAGCAGCTGGTCGCCCGGGCCGGCGAGGCACTCGCATCGGGCAAGGCAGGCACGGCTGAGGTGGCGGGGGTGCGGGCCTACTTCGAGCCCTTCCTGCCGCCCCCCGCTCTGGTGGTGGTCGGTGCCGGCCATGTCGCCCAGCCGGTCACACACCTGGGTAAGCTGCTCGGCTTCGAGGTGACCGTGATCGACGACCGGCCGGAGTATGCCACGGCAGCCCGCTTCCCCGATGCGGACCAGGTGCTCTGCCAGCCCTTCGTCCCGGCGCTGCGGTCGCTGGACCTGGGGCCACGACATCATCTGGTGATCGTCACCCGGGGACACCGCTACGACATGGACTGCCTGAAGGAAAGCATCACGCTGCCGGTGGCCTACATCGGCATGATCGGCTCCCGCAACCGGGTGGAGACCGTTTTCCGGCTGCTGGAGGAGGAGGACGGGATCGATCCGGCCCACTTCGAGCGGGTCTACTCGCCGATCGGGCTGGACATCAACGCCCGCTCGCCGGCGGAGATCGCCGTGGCGGTGGCTGCAGAACTGCTCAAGGTCCGTAATGGCGGCACAGGCGAATCACTCTCCCGCCTCGGGCGGGCGAAAGTGCACGGGAGGTAAATCAACATGGCGGATGCGGGACTTTTTGGCATGATTCAGGAACTGCGAGCGGCGGAAACCCCCGCAGCGCTCGCCACCATCGTGCATACCCGGGGCCATTGCCCGCGCGAGGTGGGGGCGAAAATGCTGGTCCTGCGGGACGGGCGGACCATGGGGACGATCGGTGGCGGCTGTGGTGAGTCCGAGGTGCGCATGCTCGCGTTTGAGGTGATCGACAGCGGCAGCGCTGTGCTGCACGAGGTCGACCTCCTGGACGACCCGAGCCTGCCGGATGGTGCGGTGTGCGGCGGCAAGATGGAGGTCTTCATCGAGCCGGTGTAACGGGAGGGCGGCTTTCACATCAAGACGGACGGATTGGTCTGCCGCTATGCTGAGC
>JAQBPS010000481.1 GCA_028287415.1 Bacillota bacterium
TCGGCGCATTCGTGCGCCACATGAACGCGAGCCTCGCCTGCACCGGCTGGCCGCTGTGCAACGGTCAGCTGATACCCGTGCTCTACGGGCTCACCGGCATCAGCTTCCTCCACCGGGTCGGCGCCGCCCTGGCCGCCATCCTGGTGATCCGCACGGCGATCCTGGCGAGCAGATACGACGGTGTCCGCCCGGGCATCCGCCGGACCGCCAACGTCGCCCTGCTGCTGATCCTGGCGCAGGTGGTCAGCGGCGCAGTGATCGCCCTGGGCAATCTGAACCTCATGACGCGGATGACCCACAGCGCCATCGTCTCGCTGTACTGGGGCGCCCTGACGGTGCTCTGCCTCCAGGTGACAGCCCTTCCGGCCCGAGCGGGCACTACGCCCGCAGCGCACGCCCCCTCCATCCCATCCGTATAACGGCGGTCACGCTGCGTACCCTTTGAGGCCCGGGCGCGCAAGCGCCGGGCGAACCAGGGTGGAACCACGGGGAAAGTAAAGCCCCGTCCCTGCTGTAATGGCAGGGGCGGGGCTTTTTGTCGTCTCAAAGGGGTGATGGCAATGCGAATGCGCACGGAACCAGCGGCGGATGAGGATGGCATGCGTAGCAGCGACAACGAGGAGGAGCACCCAATGAGGTCCACGTTTTATATCACGACCGCGATTTTCTACGCCAACGGCCCCCTGCACATCGGCCACTGTTATGAAAGCGTCCTGGCAGATAGCCTGGCGCGCTACCACCGGGCCAGGGGCGCTCGGGTCCACTTGCTCACCGGTACGGATGAACACGGCATGAAGATCGAACGCAAGGCCGCAGCGGCCGGACGCCCGCCGCAAGCGTGGGTCGACGAGATTGCCGGTGCGGTGCGGCACGTGTCCGACCGCCTTGGCATTAGCTATGACGACTTCATCCGCACGAGCGAACCGCGTCACGTGACGGCGGTGCAGGCGATCTTCACCCGCCTTTGGGAGCAGGGCGACATCTACCTTGACCAGTACGAGGGCTGGTACTGCCATTACGATGAGACCTTCTGGCCCGCGGGCCGGGTCCTGCCCGGTGACCTTTGCCCCCAGTGCTCCCGGCCGCTCGAGTGGACCCGGGAGCCAACGTATAAGTTCCGCCTGAGCAAGTATGCGTCGGCGATCGCAGCATTGCTGGTGCGGCCCGGCTTTGTCGTCCCCGAGTCGCGCTGCAACGAGATGCTGGCCTTTGTACGCCAGGGGCTGGACGATATTGCGGTCTCGCGGACGACGGTTGCTTGGGGAATCCCCGTGCCGTTTGATCCGGCGCACACCATCTATGTATGGATCGATGCCCTGAGTAATTACATCACGGCGCTGGGCTATGGCACGGCAGATAGCACACTTTACCGCACCTTCTGGCCCGCCGACCTTCACGTGGTGGGCAAGGACATCGCCCGGTTTCATGCCGTGATCTGGCCGGCCCTGCTGCTGGCGCTGGGTGAGCCGGTCCCGGCGGGCATTCTCGGCCACGGCTGGCTGAATGTCGGCGGCGAGAAAATCTCCAAGTCACGGGGCAACACGGTCGACCCCCTCCCCCTGATCGAACGCTATGGCGTCGATGCCGTCCGCTACTACCTGTTGCGGGAGATGCCGTTCGGCCCGGACGGGAACTACAGCGAGGAGGGGCTGGTGCACAGGACGAACACCGACCTGGCCAACGACCTGGGCAACCTGCTTTCCCGGACAACCATGATGATCGACAAGTTTGTGCGGGGCGTGGTGCCGGCCCCTGGCGCCGGCGATGGGGTGCTGGAGGCGGCCACTGCCCAGGCCGTGCGTGCCGTGGAGCAGCACATGGAGCGGCTCCAGCCGGCTGATGCGCTGGCGGCGCTGTTCCGGCTCGTGAGCCGGGCGAACAAGTACATTGAGGAGCAGTCGCCCTGGTCGCTCGCGAAAAAACCCGCCGAGGCGGAACGCCTGGGCGGGGTGCCCGCCGGAACCCAGATTCGCCGGGGCGCCCCGCTCTTCCCCCGGATTCAGGAATGAGCCGCCTCCGGCTCTACGTTGGAGGTACATGCGGGGCACCGGGTGGCCTTGATCGAAATGTTGGTGAGGCAGTATGGGCACTGGCGCTCAGTTGGACTGGCCGGCGGCTCCTTCTCCAGGTTCCGCTTGATCCGGTTGATCTGCCTGACCATCAGGAAGATGACGAAAGCTACCAGCACGAAGTCAAGCACATTGTTAAGGAACAGGCCGTACCGGACGGTGGGCACACCGGCCGCCTGGGCCTGTGCTAGTGTGGGGAAGTGCTGTCCGGTCAGGCTGATGTATAGGTTCGAAAAATCGACCTTGCCCAGCAGCAGGCCGATGGGCGGCATGATAATATCCTGCGTGAGCGATGTGACAATCTTGGTGAAGGCCGAGCCAATAATGACACCGGTAGCCAGGTCGATCACGCTTCCCTTGACAGCGAATTCCCTGAACTCTTTCCAAACAGACACTGCTTATCGCTCTCCCTTGCCACAGGTCGGTGATTGGGTACGCCGGTGCGGCAGA
>JAQBPS010000518.1 GCA_028287415.1 Bacillota bacterium
CTGCTGTTCAGTCACCGGCTGGTCAGGGAGCCCGTGGTGTTTGGTTATTACGCCCGTTACAGACACCTGGACGGCCAGCTCAAGCCCGGGGAGTACCAGCTTTCCGCTGGGATGACCCCGGCGCTGATCCTGGATAAGCTGTCCAGAGGCGATGTCGTGGTCCACAGGTTCACGGTGCCGGAGGGGCTGACGGTGGCCCAGATTGCTGATCTGCTCGCTGCCAAACATCTCGTGGACCGCGACCGGTTCCTGGCCGCGGCCGCGTCGTCGCATCTGGTGGACGCCTACCTGCCGCCGGATCATCAACTGCGGCAGCCGCTGGAGGGCTACCTGTTCCCGGCCACGTACGAGTACGGGCGGGGGTTGACGGAGCAGGGATTTCTGCAGATGATGTTCGCACGGTTTGACCAGGCGTGGACGCCGGAGATGAAGGCGAGGGCAGCCGAACTGCACCTCTCGGTCCATGAAGTGGTCACCATGGCCTCGATCGTTGAGCGTGAGGCAAAAGTGCCGGCAGAGCGTGCGAAGATTGCCGGAGTCTATTACAACCGCCTGCGCATCGGCATGAAGCTGGACGCCGACCCGGCGGTCCGGTATGCCGTGGATAAGCCGCCAGGGGAGCCGTTGCTGTACAAGGACCTGGAGGTGGACTCCCCCTACAACAGCTACATGCACCGCGGTCTGCCGCCGGGGCCGATTGCGGTGCCGGGGGAGGCATCGCTGCGGGCGGCGCTCTGGCCGGAGACGCACGACTACTGGTACTTTGTCGCCAAGGCGGACGGTTCAGGGGAGCACTACTTCGCCACCACGCTGGCCGAGCAGCAGCAAAACATCGATAAGTTTCTTCAGGCCAATGCGGGCAAATAGTAAGGGTCAAGGCCGCCTGACTGATGGGCGGCCTTGCACATCCGCGGGGACGCGGAGCAATTACATAAAAGCACAGGCCTCGGGGGAATGATACGCCCCGAGGTGTTTTGTTATGCGTATCAGAATGGGGCGCCGTATGCTCTGGCTCGGTGCGGTGGTGCTCCTGATCGTTTCAACCCTGGGCGGGCGGCTCTACCGGCTCCAGGTGACCAAGGCGGATATATACGCCCGCACGGCTTTCCAGCAGCGTACACTCTCACTGCCCGTGAACAGCGGGCGCGGGCTGATCCTGGATCGGCACGGCGTCCCGCTGGCGGACCCGCAGCGTCGCTGGGGGGTAGCTGTCTTCCCACAATTGGTGCAGGACCGCCAGGGGGAGGCCCGGGCGCTGGCGAACACGCTGGGGCTGTCGGAGGACCTGGTCAGCCTGCGGCTGGCCACCAGCCAGAACCAGCCGCTCTGGCTGGTGTCCCAGGTGAGCGCTGCTGCGGCGGCCGGGGTGCAGGCGATGGGCCTGCCCGGCATTGCCGCGGATCAGATGGAGCTGCGGTACGGCCGTGAGGCCCTGGCCCGCCACCTGCTCGGGTATGTCAATGACGCAGGCGGCCAGCTCGGCCTGGAGCGGGCATTCAATCAGCAGCTGGCCGGGGATGGCGGCGCCGCACTGGTCGTCTATCGCGATGGCACCGGTCGGCCGCTAGCGGGGCTCGGCATCCACAAGGTGGCACCGGCGACCGGCAAGCAGCCGTACAACCTTTACACGACCATCGATGCCGGGATCCAGAGCGTCGTTGAGCAGGCCCTGGGCACGCAGCGGGGCGCTGCCGTGGTGCTGGACCCGGCTACCGGCGAGGTGCTGGCCATGGCCTCCAGGCCGCAGTACACCTATGCTGAGCTCGCACAGTTGCTGGCGGACAGCCACGCCGGCAGCGAGCTGCTGAACCGTGCTGTGACCGCTTACGCGCCCGGCTCCGTCTTCAAGGCGGTGGTGGCTGCCGCTGCGCTGGACAGCGGCAAGGTGAGCCTTGACGAGCACTTCTACTGCCCGGGCCACTACGAGGTGGGCGGTCACACGTTCACCGAGGCCGGCGGGGGGCATGGTGACATCACCTTTCGGGAAGCGGTGGCGAAGTCGTGCAACATCACCTTTCTCAAGGTGGGCTACGAGCGGCTGGGCATAGAGGGCATGCGCCAGGCGGCCCTGCGATTCGGCTTTGGCAGCGCCACGGGTGCGCTGGGCGCCGGCACTGCCTGGGCGGATGAGCAGCCTGGCCGGGTGCCCGCCCCCGGCGATGGCGGCGCCGTGCAGATGGCTTTCGGGCAGGGGGAACTCACGGTGACGCCGCTTCAGGTGGCCCGGGCGTTTGCCGCCATCGCCAATGGGGGTACGCTCCCGCCGGTCCGGCTGGTGACCGCCCTGAAAACCGCCGCCGGGGAAGTGGTCGGGCGGCCTGAGGCGGGGGCGGCGCAGCGGGTGATCAGCGAGGAGGCGGCCGCTGCGCTCCAGCGGGCGCTCGTGGCTGTCACCGATCCCCGGGGCGCCGGCACCGGCAAGAAGGCCTGGGTGGAGGCCGGCGGTGCGGCTGGCAAGACCGGCTCCGCCGAGGCCACCGATGATGCCGGGCACCCGACTGTCCATGCCTGGTTTGCCGGTTACCTGCCTGCAGCGGCGCCCCGGTACGTCGTCGTGGTGATGGCGGAGGGAGGCGGCGCCGGTGGTGCCGTCGCTGCGCCGATCTTCAACCAGATTGGCACGGCCATTCTCGCCCGCTCATAAAAAAGCGTCCGTGACCTCGGTGTCGAGGTCACGGACTCTCCGGTACTTATCCCGATTTTACATACCGCCCTGACCTTCGTCCACAGGCTTGCCACCGGCGGCGGCGCCGACCGGCAGGCCGAAGAAGTAGCGTGTGGCTGTGACCAGCCCGGCGGCCGTCCAGAGCCACTTGGCCACGTTGGCACGCTTCAGCAGGGCAGGGAGCAGGCCGGCCGTGTGCAGTGTGTCGCCGAGGCTGCCGACGCCGAAAATGTGGCCGAGGTCGACCAGTGTGCCCCGCATCTGCACGGGGCGCAGCGGGCGGATCTGGCCTCGCAGCAGCGCTGCGATGTGCTCCGCCAGGTTGGCGCCCTGCTGGTTGGCGGCCTGGGCCGTGGGCGGGAGCCCCGTGGCAGCCGAGTCACCCAGCGCGTACACATCTGGCAGTTCGGTCCGCAGGTACTCGTCGACCGGGGCACGGCCACCCCTGTCGGTGGCGATGCCGAACTGAGCGATCAGCGGGTTGGCCCGGACGCCGCACGCCCAGACCATCAGGGCGAAGGGGAGGGCGCTGCCGTCGGTGAAGTGGACCATCTGCTCGTCCACCCGGGCGATCTTGGCGCCGGTCAGCACGTTGACGCCGAGGGCGCCGAGGCGGCGGCGGGCGCCGCGCTGGAGCACGCCGGCCAGCGCCGGGAGGAGGGTGGGGGCACCCTCGACCAGGGTGATGTTGCTGGTTGCACCCCGGCGCAGCCCGATCTCGGCCGCCAGTTCGACGCCAGTGAGGCCGCCGCCGGCGACGACGACCGGGGCGTCCGCCGGGAGGCCGTTCAGACGGTCCCGAATGGCGAGGGCGTCACGCATGCCGTGGAGCATGAGCGTGTTCTGCCGGACACCGGGGACACCGAAGTCTGTGTCGACGCCGCCGAGGGCGAGGATGAGCGTGTCGTATTCGACCGGACCGACCGTGGTCAGAACCTCACGGGTTGCGGGGTTCAGCCCCGTCACCTCCGCCTGGATGAAGCGGAAGCCGTCCATCTCCGCGAACGGGATGCGAATGCTCTCGGGCGCCCGGTTGCCGGCCGCTACCTGGTGGACCTCCGTCAGCACCGTGTGGTAGGCGTTCCGGTCGATCAGGGTGACCGCAACGTCTGCCCTCTGTGCCATCAGCTTCTTGATAAATGCGACGCCGCCGTAGCCGCCACCCAGCACCGTGATTCGTGTCGTCATGGTTACCCCTCCGTTCATCCGAATGTGAATTCTTTCACTTACAGTATACCGCAGCGCCCGGCAGCCCGCAACTAGGATTGTGAAATTCGTAGCAATCGGCCGTGTAGTGAAGGAAAATTCTTCGTGGTTGACGAAGTAAGGGTGCGGTGATAACATAAGGTCTCGTCGCCGGTTGTTATGCCAGCGGTCGACAAAGCCGGTCACGGTGGGTTGGCGAAGTGGTAACGCGGCGGTCTGCAAAACCGTTATCCGTGGGTTCAAATCCCTCACCCACCTCCAGCATGGGGCTATAGCTCAGTTGGGAGAGCGCTTGAATCGCACTCAAGAGGTCAGGGGTTCGACTCCCCTTAGCTCCACCAGGGTTTCGCATATGCGCCCGTAGCTCAGCGGATTAGAGTACCTGACTACGGATCAGGTGGTCGGGGGTTCGAATCCCTCCGGGCGCACCACATATCGGCGAGTTTTCGCCGCTCCCGCGTCTCGTAGCTGAGGCCCCGTGACGGCCAAGACGTCATGGGGCCGACGAGGATTTCCT
>JAQBPS010000531.1 GCA_028287415.1 Bacillota bacterium
GAGCGCCAGCTGGTGACGGCGGCTGCCCAGCAGTCGAAGGGCGCGGCGGGCGGGGCTGGCAGCCAGGCGCCGCCGAACACGCCGGCGCCGCCCAATGCTCAGCCGGTCCCTGAGGCTCAGGCGGCGCCGGGACCAACGCTGGCGGTGATTCGCCTCAATCTGCAGGTAGAGGCCCGGTTCGTGGAGCACCTCCTCTTTAACCAGGCTCTGGAAGAGACACCGCTGTTCCTGAGCACGGATGCCCTGTCGCTGGTGGCTGCGGGGCAGGGCGCCTCAGAGAACATCAGCAAGCTGGTCCAGGAAGGCAAGGTCGGGCTCGCCGCACAGCTCCTCACCGCCAGCCCGCCCCTGGACGGCAAGTACCAGATCAACCTCTTCTTCAAGGCGGACAAGGCCGGGCCGACCACTGAGACCATGCAGTTCGCGGAACAGGCCGGGCGCAGTGACCCGTTCGTCATGAACGGTGTCGATGAATTCATCCGCATGCTGAATGAGCATTATAGCAAGCAGGAGCGGCAACCGCCGGGCAGCGCCCCGCAACCGGCTCACACCCTGCCGCCGAACCCCGCCCAAGGGAGCGGACAAATGGGGTAGCAAGGGCGGTGAGCGTGCCACTGCCATGCAAATCCGCAGAGATACGACACTTTCTGACGGGGTTCTGCGACTGCATATCGAACCTGAGCCGGAATTGTGTCGTATATGATACAGGAACCCTTAACGGACAACCGAGAGGGGGATTGCTTGGGTGCTGCCATGTGAAAGGCGGTCGGGGCGAATCCCGCATGCCACCCGCACAGCGGTGGATGCGAAGCTTATGGAGAGAACGGGTCTGGACGAGTTCAGCCTGCGGCGGCTCCGCAAGGAGTTCATCAGCCGTTGCAGCCGGCTCACCTACGCTGAGAAACGGGCATTGACCGAGGGCGGCACCGTCCCCCGTTTCCGCATGATGATCGGGACTATGGCTGACATGTGGTCGGGCGAAAAGCACGAGACTTGGTTGCGCTATCTGGAACACACCCAGCAGGATCTCGCAGAAATGTGTGCCGGGGAGTATCCCATTTCGCCTTACCTGGTGCGAGTGTTCAGCGCCCTGTTCGGCATCAAGGTGGACTTCCTGTTGCTCGGCACCACTCCCTGCGTTGATCGCATGGGCGCCAACATAGACGTTTGGCCCCTCACGGGTATCCGCTAAGGCGGGCGAACCGGCAGCCACCGACAGGTGGCTGTTTTTCGCGCGGCGAATTGCCGGGGAGAGGTGATCGTTGTGGCGATGATCCAGGAGCTGGCTGAGCGCCTGCGCGGCAGCCGGTATGCCGTGGTGTTGACGGGCGCCGGCGCCAGTACCGACTCCGGGCTCCCTGACTTTCGCTC
This sequence comes from Bacillota bacterium, assembly GCA_028287415.1. Lineage (GTDB taxonomy): Bacteria > Bacillota > Sulfobacillia > Symbiobacteriales > Symbiobacteriaceae > RYN-353. Next base: position 1,372 of record JAQBPS010000531.1, read on the forward strand.
CGGGACAGGACTCTGGCGCGACGTTGACCCAATGAAGCTCGCGTCGCTGCGGTTGGCGCGGCTCCAGCAGGCAGGGTACATAAAGGCGCTGATCACCCAGAACATAGACGGCCTCCACCAGGCCGCCGGGGCGACCGGCGTGATCGAGGTGCACGGCAGCCTCCGGGAGGCGGGGTGCTCAGGCCGGGCGTCATCCTGTTCGAGGAGGCGCTGCCTGAAGCTGCGATCGACCGGGCCGTGGCGGCCACGCAGCGGGGGACCTGTTCATCGTGATCGGCTCAGCGCTGGAGGTGGGGCCGCTCAATCAGCTGCCGGCCATGGTCGTGTCAGGGGGCGCCGATCTGGCCATCCTGAACCTGGAGCCGACCCACCTGGATGCGCAGGCCAGGTGGGCGATCCGGGAACGGGCCGCTTTGTCAGTCGCCGCCTGCTGCCAGCATCTGGGTATCCATCCGGAGTGAAACGTCTAGGTAGGGTGGTTTTCCCACTGCCGCAAAAACGGGCGTAAGAAGCACCTACAGCTAGATTCGCGTCAGGAATCGCTGAAATTGGTCCATCTGGAGGCTTGTTCACCACTAGATATAGTGGTAGCATTATCGCCAGAAACCCTATATCTAGGGTTTTTATCCACAGATTCATCCACAGCCGAGGTGGATTACTCGAGTTATCCACACATCGGGGGGAGAAGATGAAATGTCCCTATTGCGGCGCTGAGAGCAAGGTCATTGAATCCCGTCACACAGAGGATGCGTCGATCCGCCGCCGGCGGGAATGCATCGCATGTGGCAAGCGGTTCAATACATTTGAGCGCCTGGAAGCGCCGCCGCTGATTGTGGTGAAGAAGGACGGCCGCCGTGAGGCCTTCGACCGGGGCAAGCTGCTCAACGGGCTCCTCAAGGCATGCGAGAAACGGCCGGTGGCCCTGGCCGACGTCGAACGGCTTGTGGATGAAGTGGAACGGGATCTGCGCAACTCCCTCGAAAAGGAAATTCCCTCGGACGAGGTGGGCGAGCGGGTCATGGAACACCTGCGGCACCTGGACGGGGTAGCATATGTACGCTTTGCCAGCGTCTATCGCGAGTTCAAGGATGTCAACGAATTCAGGGAACAGCTGGAAACGCTGTTGAAGAGCCGCTAACAAGAGGAGGACCTGCAGTTGGAACTGACCCACATTTCTCGCACGGTGCTGGAGAAGCGCTACCTTCGGACGCGGGAGGATGGCACCCGGGAAACACCGGATGCCATGCTGCGCCGGGTGGCGAGCGTCATCGCTGCTGTGGATTCGCAGCACGGGGCGAGCACCAAGGCAGTGAAGGGCACGGAGACCGCCTTCTATGACCTGATGGACCGGCAGGACTTCATGCCCAACAGCCCGACCTTCACCGGGGCCGGGACGAACCTCGGGCAGCTCTCCGCTTGCTTTGTTTTGCCCGTCGGTGACTCCCTCGGCGAGATCTACGAGACCATGAAGCAGGCCGCACTGATCCATCAGACCGGCGGCGGTACGGGCTTTGCGTTCTCCCGCCTGCGCCCGTCCGGCGACAAGGTGCGCTCCAGCCAGGGCGTGGCGAGCGGTCCGGTCTCGTTCCTGCGGGTCTATAACTCGTCGACCGAGGCGATCAAGCAGGGCGGCACCCGTCGGGGCGCCAACATGGGCATCCTGCGGGTCGACCACCCCGATATTCTCGAGTTTATTGCCGCCAAGGCGGACACTACGCAGATCACGAACTTTAATATCTCGATCGGCATTACCGATCCGTTTATGCAGGCGCTGACGGCTGACGACGAGTACGACCTGCTCAACCCCCGCGACGGCGAACCGACTGCCAAGCTGCGGGCCCGCATGGTGTGGGAGAAGCTGGTCAACTGCGCC
>JAQBPS010000533.1 GCA_028287415.1 Bacillota bacterium
GGCGCAGTTGAAGCAGTTGCGCCACCCGCCGCCCCAGCAGTTGCGCCATCCGCCTCCGAAGCCATCCGGAGCCTCTGCCAGGGGCACGATGTTGAACTCGCCGACTGGTACGACACCAGGCTGTAGCATCTAGGGAATCCCCTTTCAGTCTGGTCTTGGTCCCACCCCCATCTTATGTCGCCTTGCTCGCCGGTGACATGGGCCGGTTCAAGCGTGGATGATCCCAATGCTTACCAGGCACAGAGCGGCCTCATCCGTGCCGTCAAGCAGCAGCAGATCGTTGAGCGCGTCGTCATCGAAACCGCCAGCCACACAAGCGCCCAGCCCCAGCGCCGTAGCCACCAGGCAGAGGTTCTGCGCCACATGTCCGGCATCAATGCAGGCGTACCGGTAGCCACGTATGCCATACTTCGCCCGCGTCCTGGCGAGCGACGAACCGAGTGCGATGAGCACGCCCGCCGTGCCGAACTCCGGCTGGAGCAGCACCGACTCCAACTGCGGGAGCGCCTCCGTCCCGGCGATCTCAGTCAGCCTGTGCCCAACGGGGTCATAGTGATAGACCCCCCCTGGCACCCCCGCAACATTTAACACGACGGGATAGAGGTCGACCGATCCCAGGTTGCCCGCCGATGGGGCATTCCGCCGGTAGTTGCGGTAGCCTCCGGTCATCGGCACCGCCCTGACCCCGTTCCCATGAAACAACAACTGCGCCAGCCACAGGCGCGGGATGGCCGCACTCCCATACTCCCGCACCGAGGTTCGCCCCTGAATCGCCGCGCACAGATCAACGTTCGCCTCGCCCGCCGCAGGTGGCAGCGGGATTGACAGCCGCGTCGGGTACGACTTGATGCTGCCATCCATCAAGCGCAATGGCAGGCTCTCGTCCCCGGGGACGGCGCCGGGCGGCAGCCCCAGCTCTATGCGGGCCTTGGCGTTTTCGTGCAGCAGTTCGGCGAGGTCGTTCTGATCGCTCATGCCGCCATGCCCCCTTATCCGAAGGGATGGGGAAGGGGGGTGATCACCCCGGGAAACGCCTGCCACCGCGGGCAGGCAAGGAACCGCATACTGTGGCCGTGGGCCAGCGGCACCAGGCCGGGTACGATCACCCGCACCACGTGGAAGCCCGCCCCTGCGATATCGGGCGTGGTGATAGCGACGCGGATCACCTCATACCCCTGTTCCCCCAGTTGGCGGACGAGGCAGTCGAGGGCCGCAGCCGGGGTCTCGCCCGCAACGTCCGGCAGTTCATCCGCAGGCACCGGCCTGGTGCGGCGCAGGAACTCGAATGCCGCCAGGCGCTCCGGCTTCCGGTAGAAGGCGACATGATCCTCCAGGGAGCGCACCTGGTCCGGCGCATCCGGGATTTGCATCTCTCCATTCAGGATCGCGACCACCTGTGCCCGGCGGCTCTGGACCGCCTCGTCGATCGCCTTGGCGACCGCCCGGCGCGCTTCGCTGGCCACCCCGAGGCCGCACGAGATGGGTGCTGGGCCGCCAGGCCGGTCCCGGATCAGTGCGAGGATCTTCGCAGGCGCCTGCTCGGGCAGCAGGGCGTGGAGTTCCAAGTGCAGGCCGCAGCGGGCCACGCGGCGCTGGCGCTCTGTGACCTCCGGCCATGCTGCCGCAGGGAGCGTCAGGGGTGGGGCAGGCAGCTGCTTGCACCAGGTCAGTATGAAGGCGTCCCGCTCCAGGACTTCACAGAGGCCGGACAGCGTTGCTGACTCAAGCGAGTCCCCCGCCGCCAGGCCGGTGGAGTGCGGAAACATGACCATCTCCTCTGGCCCGGGCGGCAAGTAGTTCAGGTAGGTCTGGACGGCCGGCACGAAGAGCGGCTCCTGGCGCAGCAGTGACCAGCCCCGGACCCACTGGTAGCGGCGCCGGGGGTCCGGCGGCGCCAGCGGGTTCCCGGTCAGCGCATACTCGGCCGGGGAGCACCGGGGCCACTCGTCGGGGGCTATGCCGCGCCCCGGCAGCTCTGCATGGCGTAGATAAAGCTCAGGGTCTGGGCTGTAGAGAAAGCCGCAGTAGCGCTCCACGGCCTCACCGCAGGCCCGGACCTTGGCCGTCGTCAGGTCCAGGGAGGTGCCGCCCGCAACCGGGCTGAATCCGCAGATCGGGTAGAGGCGGTCCACGCGGGCCAGCTGCGCGCCGACCATGTGCAGGCGGGGCTCCCCGGCGATGTGCGCCGTCTCCTCAACCCCGCTGATCACGCCCAGCCGTGAGTCGACCAGGGCACCATAGCGGTCAGCGACTGCCTCAAGGCTGTGCAGCACCTCGCTGCTCATCTGGACCACCTCCCCGCTCCGCCCGCCGCGTCCCCCTGCATGCGGGGCAGCGAGGCAGCTTCCAGACCCGGCTCACCCGCTGGCTGCCGGTGAGTGCATCGATAAAGAGCACCTGCCCGGCTGTGATCGGCGGCGTGAAGCGGGTGATGAACCGGATCGCCTCCATGGCGGCGAACGCGGCCACGGCAGTGGTGAACGGCGGCCATTCTGGCAGGGTCACGCCGCCGGTCCCCCGGTCCAGATGCGCCTCATAGGCAGCCTCATCATCCGGAAAGGCGGCGTTCGTCTTCAGGCGCTGCTTGAAGCAGTCGTAGCAAGCGGACCTGCCGGGCAGCACGGTGGGTCCGATCACCGCTTCGTGCCCGCTGATGACCACCGGCAGGAAGGGCACGGCCTGTTCCAGACAGGCCAAGTTGACCGCTGCCAGGAGGGCGGGGGCCGGGCGTGGCAACGCCACCACGATCAGATCGCTGCGCGCCGGCATGCGCTGTTTCAGTTGATCCCCGGTTGGAAAAGGCACGGCGGCCTGCGCTGCCACGGGCGCAGCCACCACGGCTGATGGCGGCAGCCAGGCCTCGGCGGTCAGCCCGTCAGCACCGCACTGGCGGAGGGCGGTCAGCAGCTCAGCGAGCAGGCCACCCCACCCGAACAGGTGCAGCCGTGCATCGTGCAGTGCCTGCCGGGCCCGTTCGCCGCGGTCAGCCGGTCCGCTGCCGGCGGCCCAGTAGAAGGCTGCCTGCCCCGGGGCATCAGGGGGCCGAGGCGGCCGGGTGCGAGCGGGTCCGGCCTCGGCAAGCAGCCCCCGCTCGGCCAGGGCCCGGATCGCCCCCAGCACCTCCTGCGGCCGCCAGTCCGTCAGCGCCCCCGTGATCGCCTCCAGGGTGTGGTTTCCATCCAGCAGGGGCAGAAGCAATTGGGGCATGCGGCCGGTCAGCCGCAACGGGGGGGTGCAGCCCCGTAACTGGAGCAACTCGCCCGCCCCGGCGACCAGTTCCAATCCGTCGGCCAGGCGCGGCTGCGCCGGGAGCTGTGGCTGCATCAGTAGAACCGCCTCCCTTGACCGGTCAGGTCAGGGAGAGTCTATTGCGGGTGCAGGCGTCCGAATGCCAGTACCAAGACACGAATTGCACACTCCCCGAGTAAGCTTCATTGGGTGAATATGGGGGGATGGACATGCAGATTCATGTGGTCCGGCCAGGGGAGTCGGTGTGGGGGATCGCACACGCATATGGCGTGGCGCACCAGGACGTGATCGCCGCGAACGACCTGCCGGAGCCGGACCGGCTCGTGCCCGGCCAGGCACTTGTGGTGCCCACAGGGGGCCCGCAGACGCCCCGGCAGCCTGCGGAGGCGAATGCGTATGTCGAGCCGCGGGGCCGGGAGCAAGATCGGGAAGTTGTGGCGGCCGTGGCCCAGGATCTGACTTACGTGACGATGTTCGAGTACCGAGTTAATCGCGATGGCACCATCGATCCGCTGCGTGATGCGCAGGCGCGTGCGGGGGCGCGTGCTGGCGGCGCCGCACCGATCATGGCGCTCACGAACATTGCGGAGGAGCAGTTCAGCCCGGAGCTTGGCGAGGCGGTGCTTGCGAGCACCGACCTACAAGACCGGGTGCTCGGCAACGTGCTTCAGCTGATGCGGGACCGCGGGTTCCGGGGCTTGAACATTGACTTTGAGCACCTCCGCCCCGCTGATCGGGAGCCATACAACCAGTTCCTGCGGCGGGCCGCCGAGCGCATGCATGCGGCTGGCCATACGCTGTCCACGGCGCTGGCGCCCAAAGTGAGCGCCGAGCAGACCGGGGCCTGGTACGAAGCCCACGACTACCCGGCGCACGGCCAGATCGCCGACTTTTCGGTGCTGATGACGTACGAGTGGGGCTGGTCGGGCGGGCCGCCCCGTGCTGTGGCGCCACTGTCGGAGGTCGAGCGGGTGATCAGGTACGCCGTATCAGCCATGCCGCCCCGGAAGATCATGATGGGCATGCCGCTCTACGGATATGACTGGACCCTGCCGTACGTACGGGGCGGCCCCTTCGCCCGCGTGGTCAGCCCGCAGGAGGCAACCGAACTGGCGGCCCGGCACAGCGTCACCATCCGCTATGACCCGGACAGCCAGTCGCCGTCTTTCCGCTACCGGGATCCACACGGGCGGGAGCATGAGGTCTGGTTCGAGGACGCCCGCTCGGTGCAGGCCAAGTTCAACCTGGTGAAGCAGCACGGCCTGCGGGGCGTGAGCTATTGGCGGCTGCCGATCAGCTTCCCGCAGAACTGGCTCCTGCTTGAGGCAAACTTTGAGGTGCGCAAGCTGTAATCGCAAGTCCCGGCATGGCCTTGCAGGCCTGCCGGGACTTTTGTGACCTCAGCCAGTTCAGCTCTGACCGAGCCGCTTGCGCAGCATCTTGCACCAGACTTCGGCCAGCCCCTCGGCGGCAAGCAGCCGGCGAGCGCCCTCCCGATTCGCCTGCTCCCGATAGAGGATCTGGTTGGCCGACATGACCGTGGGGGCGTTCGGGGGCC
>JAQBPS010000647.1 GCA_028287415.1 Bacillota bacterium
CGTCCTCAACGGCGACGTCGACGCGCTTCATCATCGACGAGATGACGTTCTGCGGTGCCAGCTTGTTCTGGTCGCTGTCAACGCCGATGGCGAACTTGTTCTGCGCCTTGGCGGCCTCGATCACGCCCTGGCCCACGCCGCCGGCGGCGTGGAAGACCACGTCGGCGCCATCGGAGAACATCTGCAGGGCGATCTGCTTGCCCTTGGCGGAGTCGGTGAAGGAGCTGGCGTAAACGCTGACCACCTTCACGGACGGATCGACCGCCTTGACGCCGGCCAGGAAGCCTTCCTCAAAGTGGGTGATCACGTCGCTCTCAATGCCGCCGACGAAGCCGACCTTCTTGCTCTTGGTCGTCTTGGCCGCCATGATGCCCATCAGGAAGGAGCCCTCCTCCTCCTTGAAGACCACGGAGGCGACGTTGGGCTGATTGACGACGGAGTCGATGATGGCGAACTTCTGGTTCGGGTTCTGCTTAGCCAGGGTATTCGTGGGGTCGGTCATCATGAAGCCGATGCCCCAGATCAAGTCGTGGCCCTCATCCATCAGGGTCCGGAAGTTGGACTCAAAGTTCTCTGGCTTCTGCGACTCGATGGCCTTGACGTCATAGCCGCCGCCGGCCTTCAGCTGGTTCAGACCGCGCCAGGCAGCCGCGTTGAAAGAGTCGTCGTTCAGGCCGCCCACGTCCGTGGACATGGCCACCTTGAAGCTTTTGGCGGTGGGCTGCTGGGTAGCCGGGGCCGGGGCCGGGGTCGTGGCCGGGGTGGTCGCCGGGGTCGTGGGTTTGGCGCCGCCGCAGCCTGCGAGCAGGCCAATGGCCAGGGTCATGCTCGCTGCCTTCACGAACCAGTTCCGAGTCACAGGGCACACCTCCATGATTAGGACCGACACTTTAACTGAATGAATGATTCCGTTCGCAACACGTCACACTGCTGCAACCCGTGGAAATGATAGCATGAGACACACGAAAATACCATCATAAAAAGGTATATATACCTCAGCAGCCAGGTGAATCTTCGTGGGACCTTAGTCCCGTGGTCACAGATGCTTAACAGGACCCTAATATTACTTCGATACGCTTGGTGATGACCGATAGACCATGAAATGAGGGAACTACCTGTGCAGAAGATCTTTGCCCTGGCTGTCGCCGGCACGATCGCCTCAGCCTCCACGCTCGGCGCAGCGCCCGCTAATGCTGCCACGAACGACACAGCGACCCCGATCAAGCACGTGGTTGTGATTTTCCAGGAAAACGTCTCCTTTGATCACTATTTCGGGACTTACCCGAACGCCCTGAACCCCGCGGGCAGCCCCAAGTTCACGCCCCTGCCCAACACGCCGGTTGTGAACGGGCTGACGAACGACCTGCTGACCCACAACCCCAACGCTGCCAACCCGACGCGGCTGGACCGCTCCCAGCCGCTCACCGCCGACATGGACCACAGCTACAACGCCGAGCAGCTGGCCTTCAACAACGGCAAGATGGACCAGTTCGTCCAGCACACCTCTGGCGGCACGGACAAATCTATGGTCATGAACTACTACGACGGCAACACCGTCACCGCTTTCTGGAACTATGCGCAGCACTTTGCCATGAGCGACAACCACTTTAACACCACCTTCGGCCCGTCCACACCCGGTGCACTGAACCTGATCTCCGGCCAGACCCATGGTGCCACGGCCTACGAGAACGGGCAGCAGCTGCCCCAGATCCCCGGCGAGATCGTCAACGGCACGGTGATCGGCGATCCGGACCCCTACTATGACAAAGCTTCCGACCCCAAGCGGGCGCAGGCCGCGCTCAGCGGCAAGAACGTCGGCGACCTGCTGAACGCCAAGGGCGTCACCTGGGGCTGGTTCCAGGGCGGCTTCCGCGACCCCAAGGCGACCCACCTGAACGTCGCCGGCGGCTCGTCCACCGACTACAACCCGCATCATCAGCCGTTCCAGTACTACCAGTCCACGGCGAATCCGCAGCACCTGGCGCCGTCCTCGCCGGACAAGATCGGCTACACGGACCAGGCGAACCACCAGTACGACCTGCAGGACTTCTGGACCGCTGCCAACCAGGGCAACATGCCTGCGGTCTCCTACCTGAAGGCGGCCAACTACCAGGACGGCCACGCCGGCTACTCCGACCCGCTCGACGAGCAGAACTTCGTCGTGAACACGGTCAACAAGCTGCAGAAGCTGCCGACCTGGAAGGACACGGCGATCGTCATCGCTTATGACGATTCCGACGGCTGGTATGATCATGCAGTGGCCCCGGTGATCAACCACTCCAACGACCCGGCGAACGACTCCGGCGCTTCCGTCGGCACCCCGGATCTGGGCGCTTACCAGAACCGGGCCGGCTTCGGGCCCCGCCTGCCCCTGATCGTGATCTCCCCGTACGCCAAGCAGAACTTTGTTGACCACACGGTGACCGACCAGAGCTCGATCCTCAAGTTCGTTGAGGACAACTGGAACCTGGGCCGCATTGGCGACAGCTCCTTCGATGCGAATGCCGGTTCGATGCTGAACATGTTCGACTTCCACCAGGGTCCGAACGGCCAGCGCCTGATCCTCGACCCGAACACGGGTCTGGTGCAGCACGGTCGGGTCAACGTTCAGGTCGATGGCCAGGAGATCGGCGGCGACCTGGCTCCCTTTATCGATGAGGCAACCGGCCGGACGATGGTGCCGGTGCGTTTCCTGGGCCAGGCGCTGGGCGCCAAGGTGACCTGGGATAATGCGACCCGCAAGGTGCTGGTGAATGGCCAGCCGCTGTCGTTGCCGACTACGATGCGTAACGACCGGGTCTTCGTGCCGGTGCGGGCGATCGCTGAGCAGCTTCACGCTACGGTGACGTGGGATAACGACAACCGGACGGTCGTCGTGACCACCGGCCAGCACTAAGCATCTGATCCACTGCGGCCCCGCCAGCACGTCTGGCGGGGCCTTTTCGCACTTTATCTGGCCACGGATTTCACTGGTTACACGGATTTCCGGACCCGGACACTGATACCAGGGGAACATCTTCATTTTTTATATATTTTTCATCTGTGTTTCTTTCCAAATCAGTGTAATCCGTGAAATCCGTGGCCATATAAATGTCACTTTCTTATACAAACAGGCCCCGCACCACGCTGAACAACAGCGCAGTGCGGGGCCTGGTATCCATTCCACAGTCTAAGAGGCCACGATATTGAACGCCCGGGTCCGGGCCGCCATGATCCGCTGCCACTCCTCGGTGCTCAGCGCCCGGTCGAAGCTGCGCAGCTGGGCCAGGTGGAAGCCCTGCGCAGCCCCGAGCTGGCGCACCCGCAGGATCATCGGCAGGTTCAGGTCCGTGCCAATCGATGTGTCCTCATAGTGGTGGTCGAGGCCGAGGATCATCGTCTCCGCCATGCAGGCGTACGCGAGGCCCCGCTCGAAGCCGCCGAACTGGACGTTCATCTCCGGCAGGCCGGGGACGGCGATCACGCCGCCGTCGATCGCCAGCACATCCGGCCGGGCTTCTTTCACAGCCCGCGAGACGTTCGGCGGCCGGGACAGGTCGCATACCGCGGCACCGTACTTGAGGTTGTGCGGCGTCACCAGGTCCTCCGTGCTGCTCGTCGCCGTGACGACAAGGTCGGCCAGCGGCAGCATCGCATCAGTCTCAGTGGTGATCACCAGCTGGCCGGACTCCTCCAGCGCCGCCGCCAGGGGCAGGAACGCCTCGAGCTCTTCTTCATGCGAGGGCACCGGCCCCAGGGCCAGCATCGCCTCACCGATCGTCCCCTCACCAAACTCCTTGCCCTCAGCCGCCAGCTGCGCCAGGTACCGGACGGCATCAGCCGCCACCTTGACCAGCCGCTTGCGGCTCTGCTCCGGCCGAGCCGGGTTGCCGATCAGCAGGAGCCGGTTGACATCCTCGGCCAGGAGGATCGCCGTCGACCGCCCGATCGCCCCCGTCGCGCCGACCACGGCGATGGTCGCCTCGTTCAGCTTGGTGCCGAGTTCGGTCACCGCCTTGTAGATCGAGTCCACGGCGGCGACGACCGTGTAGCTGTTGCCCGTGGTGATCGCTACGCCCGGGTTCCGCAGGTGCAGCGCACCCCGCGTCACCACCGACGTGTACGCACCCAGACCGACCAGCTTGGCGCCGCGTTCGCGAGCAAGGTCCACCGCCTGCTTCACCAACGCCACGGCCTCAGCGTGCGGCATCGCCATCAGCTCATCGGCCGTCTTGGGCACAGCGATGAACTCACCGTATGCGGTGCTGCCGTTCTCAGCCGCAATCCGCGTGCGGCCGGCAACAAAGGGCTCCACGAGGTCGCCGAAGCGCTCAACCAGCGCTTGGATTTCCTCACCGTCGAGGACGGCCAGCGAGCGGTCCCAGTCCAGATAATCCTGGGGGGTCAGCGGGTGGATCAGGAAGGCAAAGCGGCCCTCCTCAGGCTGACCGGACGGGCTCGGCTGCACCCGGCGGGCCGGGGTCGGCAGCGAGGTCGGCCGGGACTCGATGCCCAGCAGGTGGCGGAGCAGCTCCGCCGTATTGCCGGCGGCGAGGTGTACGAGCATGCGCCCGACGGCCTCGATCGCGGCCCGGCACTGCTCGCGGGTGGCGATCAGCGGCGGCTCGATGCGAATCACGCTCGCACCGTTCAGCGTCGGCGCCACCCGCAGCCCCTCCACGTTCAGGAGGTAGCTGGAGAGCACCGGGGTCAGGTTCTCCTGCTCCGCCAGGACGCCGAGGATACTGCCCCAGCCGTACGTGTCCATATCGACGCCGAAGTCCAGGCCGATCATGTAGCCGCGGCCTCGGACGCTCTTCAGCACGTTCGGGTACTGCCGCTGAAGCGCCTCCAGGCCCTCCTTCAGGTAGGCGCCGTTCTCGGCCACCTGCTTGATCAGCGCCTGGTCGTCGCGGGTGAGCAGTTCGATCGAGCGCAGGCCCACCCGGCAGGCCAGGGTGTTGCCGGCGAATGTGGAGGAGTGCTTGTTGGCGAACTCCTGTGAGTATGCCTCCTCCGTGTAGAGGACGGCGCCGACCGGGAACAGGCCGCCGCCCAGCGCCTTCGCGACAATCAGTACGTCCGGGGTGACGCCCTCAGCCTCGCAGGCGAACAGGGAGCCGCTGCGGCCCAGGCCCGATTGGATTTCATCCAGCACGAACAGCACGCCGTGCTGCTGGCAGAGCGCCTTTGCGGCGGCCATATAGCCCTGCGGCGGTATAATGATGCCGCCCTCGCCCTGGATCGGCTCCATGATGAAGGCGCCGATCTCGCCCTCGTGCGC
>JAQBPS010000659.1 GCA_028287415.1 Bacillota bacterium
CGGCTGCCCGTAACGGGCAGTAGGCTTATCCTATAGGTGCACGAGCCCGGCAGGCGGTTCCTCAGGAAACGCCGAGAGGGGAAAAATGGCGGTGTTGGGTAGCCAACTGCCCGTAAGCGCATCCGCTGAATGTCGCTTTTGGGGGTATCCCAGCCCCGCCCGGCGGCTGCGTCCAGCGTGCCTGAGCATGCGCACGCCAGCCCAGGCGCGGCTCTTTTCAGATCGCATGTGCACCTGGGTAGCCGCCGCGGGCCCAGGTGTGGCCGCTCGGAACCTGGTCGGCAGCCGGCCCGTAATCAGCCGAAGCTCAGCCAGCACGCATGTAGGAGGCCCCGGGACGCCTTCGGCTGTCGGCCGATGGTTGTGTGTTGCGATTTTGTGGGGTGTTGCTGTGCGGTTTGTGGTTTGTGGTTTGTGGTTTGTGGGGATTGTCCGTGTGGACCATATCGCTGGGCAGAGTGAGCGTCCTTTGGGACGCTCACTCTTGTTGTGGAGGGGGGAGCCCTGGGGGAGATGTGGCTCTAGTGCTGATGGGGTATCATCAGGTTAGGGTGTTGCAGTTTCCATTGGGAATCTTGTGGGCACGCTACCATCACTATAGCCATTCAGGCCCACGTGTCTGCGAAAGGAGTCCGATGATGAGCGAACTGCACTCGATCGGGTGGTACTCGTCCCAGATTACGCCCCGTCTGCCGAAACAGGTGTTCAAGCCCGTCCCCCAGCGGCTGTGGGGTGGCCTGGTCTATATGCTACTCACCATCGCCGGCATCTGGGCGATTGCTGCGCATCAGTTCAGCCCCTGGGTTAACCTGGCGATTGCGCTTGGCCTGGGGCAGACGATGGCGGGCCTTGGTTTTCTCGGCCATGAGGTCCTGCACGGTACGGTCGTGAAGACCGCGTGGCTGCGTGACCTGATCGGCTGCATCTGCTTTGCTCAGTTCAACCTTGGTGCGAAGCTCTGGCGTAAGTGGCACAACATGGAGCACCATGCCCACACCCAGGACGAGGACACCGATCCGGACGCCTGGGCGACCATGGAGAAACTCTATAAGCGGCCGCTCCTGCGGTGGATCTACAAGCTGCCCCCGGGGTTCCGGGCTTTCTTCAACTTCGCTTCGTTCTCGCTTTTCTTCAGCATCCACTCGTCGCTCATGTTCAAGCGCTATATCGGGGAGTTCAAGCCCCGGGACCGGGCGATGGTCTGGATGCAGCTGCTGGTCCCATGGGCGATATGGCTCAGCCTGCTAGCCTTGATTGGCCCGGGGAAGTGGCTCTTCGCTTATGTGATCCCCGTCATGATCGCCAATGCCCTGGTGATCGGTTATATCTCTACAAACCATCAGCTGAACCCGCTCACCCCCGTGAACGACCCGCTGGCGAACAGCCTCTCCGTCACGGTGCCCCGCTGGGTTGATATGCTTCACTTCAACTTCTCTTACCACACAGAGCACCATCTCTACCCCGGGGTCAACGCAAAGTACGGGCCCATGATCAAGGCCGTCGTCAAGGAGATGTGGCCGGAGCAGTACTTTGAGCTGCCGCTCCTTCAGGCGCTGAAGGCACTCTGGAAGACGCCCCGCATTTACCACAACTACACGGACCTGGTCGATCCCGGCAACGGCCACGTCTTTGGCTCACTCGGCCACGGGCTGGATGCCGAGCAGTTCGCTTATCGGCAGATTGATGTGCCGAAGCAGGGGCCGGCGCCCATGGGGCTCGGGACCCTGGAACAGAGCCCGGCGCAGGGCGATTAAACCGAGACCGGCCCCTCCCGCAACTGCGGGAGGGGCCGGCTGCTTATACCTCGTACGTCTCACCCGGGCGGATTACAACCGGCTTCGCCTTGCCGGCCTCCTTCACCCGGTTGACGAACGGGGCCGGGTCATCCAGCAGCATCGGGAAGGTGCCCCAGTGGATGGGGATCACGACCTTGGCGCCGACCCATTCGGCGGCGATGGCGGCATCCCGCGGCCCCATCGTAAAATTGTCACCGACAGGCAGGAGCGCGACGTCAATACCCGGCTCCTCAATCACCCCGTTGAGCAGCTTCAGGTCGCTGAACAGGCAGGTGTCGCCCGCGTGGTATACCCGCTTGCCGCCCATGTGGATCACAAACCCGGCGGCATGGCCACCCGCCACGCCGCTGCCGTGGAAGGCCATCGTGACCCGGACCATGCCGAAGGGGAACTTGGCGGTGCCGCCCAGTGCGAGCGTCTGCACCTTCACACCCTGCTCCTCCAGCTTCAGACCGCCTTCAAAGGTGGTGATGACGGTGGCGCCGGTCCGCTTGGCAATCGCGACGGTATCGCCCACGTGGTCATCGTGGAAGTGCGTCACCAGGATGTAATCCGGGTTCACCTCTTCGGCCTTCACCGTGGCGACCGGGTTTCCCGTCAGGAACGGATCAATCAGCAGCGTATGCTTGCCATCGGTGATCTCAGTGGCGGAATGCCCCAGAAAGCGGATTCGCATCAGACGTCCCTCCATCTCAGAATGAGTACGCGCGTAGAATATTCTAGCAAACAGCACCCTGCATGTGCAATGAGTTTGGTGCTTCCCGGTCAGCTTTATGCCGCAACCGGGTGCCGGAGGCCGGCAGCGGACGAGTTACGTAGACCCCCGGCGTGATTCTGGGTATAATAATCCTCGTCCACATCATCGTGATACGGAGGTGAACGCTGTGCCTGAACCGTTGATCAAGCCGATTCAGCTTGGCGATAACCTGACGATTGAGCATCCTGTGGCCCTGGCTCCCATGGCCGGCGTCACCAACTGGCCCTTCCGCCTGCTGTGCCGGGAGATGGGCTGTGGCCTTGTTGTCACCGAGTTCGTCAGCGACAAGGCGATTTTGTTCGACAGCAAGCGCACCCAGGAGATGATCGAACTCCTGGATGAGGAGCGGCCTGCCGGCATCCAGATCTTCGGCGCCGACGCAGATGAGATGGCCCGCGCCGCCGTGCGGGTCGTGGAGCTGCAGCAGCCTGACCTGGTCGATATCAATATGGGCTGCCCGGCGCCCAAGGTGACCAAGGGCCGGGGCGGTTCTTCGCTGCTGAAGGAGCCCGACACCGCCGAGGAGATCATTCGCAGGGTGGTCCGGGCGGTGGCCCCGCTGCCCGTCACCGTGAAGATCCGCATCGGCTGGGACGCCAACTCGATCAACGCCGTGGAAATGGCGAAACGGGTGGAGGCCGCGGGCGCCCGCATGCTGACCGTGCACGGGCGTACCCGTGAGCAGCATTACAGCGGCAACGCGGACTGGGAGGTCATCGCGAGCGTGGCCGACGCCATCAGTCTCCCGGTGATCGGCAATGGCGACATCACCACGCCGGAGCAGGCCGCACATCGGCTGCGCACGAGCGGCGTTGCCGGCCTGGCGATCGGGCGGGGCGCCATGGGCAACCCCTGGATCTTCCGCAGGACGGCGCACTACCTGGAGACCGGTGAACTGCTCCCCGAGCCGGACGCCCGGGAGCGGGTGGAGACCGCCCTGCGCCATCTGCAAATGATGATCGCCTACCGTGGTGAGTACATCGGGGTGCGCGAGATGCGCAAGCATGCTGCATGGTACCTCAAGGGTCTCTACGGCTCCGCTGCGGTCCGGGACCGGGTCAACCAGACCGAGACCCCTGACGCCATGCGCGACGTCCTCCTGCGGTATCTGGAGCAGACTGAGCAGTATGCGCTGGAGCAGGCCGGCGCCGCCGACCTGGAGGTCGAAGCGCCCCAGTCCTGCGACGCCTACTCGGAGGACGGCCCCGGCTGTGAAGTCGAGGGCGGCCTGGGCGCCCAGTTCCCTGACTGCGTCGCCAAGGGCGAGTAAAGCTCCCCGGTAGGCTATGCTTGTGAAGCTTCAGATATTTCGATTGACACGTCGTTATGGTATATTTATACTTAGAGACTGTGAACGCCAAGCACTGCCGGGTGATGCAGCCCGTGCAGTGCTTGTCCCGTCTGACATCTCCCTTCCGGTGCGGGCATACCCGGCCGGGAACTCATCGTATAAATCGGGATAGGTGCCCGCTGGCAGGGCGAATCCGGTGGCACCGTTGTCCGCATACAAAGGAGAGAACTGGATGCCCGAGAAGGAAGCACTCCTCTCGCTTGAGGGGCTGAAACTCTTAGAGGAAGAGCTGCTCCACCTGCGTACGGTCAAGCGTATGGAGGTGGCCGAGCGCATCAAGCAGGCTCGGGACTATGGCGATATTGCCGAGAACTCCGAGTATGAAGATGCAAAGAATGAGCAGGCGTTCATCGAGGGCCGCATTCTGGTCCTTGAGAAGACGCTTCGCAACGCAGTTGTCATTGACGAGCCGACCGTCCGCTCGTCCGAAGTTAACCTGGGGTCCAAGGTTGTGCTCAAGGATCTGGAGTATGGCGACCGGCTCGAGTATGCCATAGTCGGGACGCTTGAGGCGGACCCCACCCACGCCCGGATCTCCAACGAGTCCCCGGTGGGACGGGCGATCATGGGCCAGAAGGTTGGCACCGTTGTCGAGGTCGACGCCCCTGACGGCATCATCCGCTACGAGATCCTCGAAGTCTTCTAGGATAGTTAAGCGAGCGGGGGCAGCATGCTGCTCCCGGTTATTTTTCCTGCCGCTGCCGTACAATGTAGCATTTTTACAGTTGCAGAGCGGCACTCTGCATGCTACAATCATCGTTGTCGGTCAGCGAGAGACAAAATGGGGCTGTAGCTCAGTTGGGAGAGCAACGCCTTTGCAAGGCGAAGGTCGTGGGTTCGAATCCCATCAGCTCCACCATATCTGATCAAAAGCGGGCGGTGCCATCAGGGCGCCGCCCGTTTGCGCGCACGCATCAAAAAGGACACAAAAAGAGGCGGCCAGGGTTGGCCGCCTTTTTGCGTACATACGTTTCAGCAGAGACTACGGGGTGACAGTAAGCGTGCCGGTCATGATCGCCTCGTGACCGGGGATGTTGCAGTGGTACTTGAAGTCGCCAGCCTTGTCAACCTTGAAGGAGATGGTTTCGTCCTTGCCCGGCTGCACCTGCTTGGTCTGGGCGTTGAAGTCGGTCATGACAAAGGTGTGGGCGGTGGTGGTGTCCTTGTTGACGAGATGGACCTTGACGGTGTCGCCCACCTTCGCCTTGAGGGTCGTCGGGTTGTAAGCCATAGCGTTGTTCTCGCCAGCCACTACCTCGAGGGTCGGGCCGGTGCCGCCGGCGGTGCCGGAAGAGCCGCAGCCAGCCAAAACGCCCAGGGACAGAGCAGCCACGAGCGCGAGAGCCATCTTCTTCATAACTAACCCCTGCCTTTCTACATGCTTCATGATGCCATATACGTGCTGGATGTTCAATCGGATTCGCACCGGAGGCTAAGCGAACTTTACGCTAGGGTTATTGCCCGAAAGTTGCAACCACCAAGATGCACTGCCAGCCCGAATCCGAAGCAATACTAGCATTATCTATGCGCTAATGCAAGAGTGAGCGCAACTTTGGCACACATGACAGCCCGCCGGCGGGCGGCGAGCTGTCATGGCCGATTGTCGGGGCCGATAGACTGCAATTGTTGTCTCCTGCGCGCGCCCGATAGGACTATCGGACCTACTACCGATGACGGAGACGGCTCCATCTTTGGTACTATGTCAGAAAAGGGGTGCGAACACAGAAAGGCTCCGCACTTCGAAGGAATCAGCGTGTCAAGCGAGAACTATACTTTGGTTTGGCAGCATTCTGGTTAGCGTATGGTCCCGCCGTCGGCCGTACGCCCTCGAATGGACGTTATGTACTGGAAGCAACCAGTTGAATTGCCATTTTCGATTGATAGGCTAATCTTTCGAGGTTATAATTAGTGGCGTTGTCTCCTGTTGACGGCCATGTTAGTTATTCTCGCCCAGTCGCCCAGGGGGGATCAATTAATCGCAATTGTACAAGAAAAGGCCAGTAGTCGCATCCGTTCCGGAGCTACGGCTCCCCATCTAAGGGAGGTGCTATTCGGTGGGTCTTTGGGCCAAATTTAAGAACACCCCGCTGTATAAGTCGATCTACCGCAATGATTATCCCGACACCCCTCGTAACCAGGTCCTCGTCATCCTGAACAGCGTGGTGCTCCACCTGCACCCGGTCAAGCTGCCCCGCAGCGCGGTGCGTGTCAGCTACACCTGGGGCCTCGGTGGTTTGAGCCTCCTGATGTTCCTGATCCTGACCGTGACCGGCGTCTGGCTTATGTTCTACTACGTGCCCGCTGTGCCGC
>JAQBPS010000663.1 GCA_028287415.1 Bacillota bacterium
GTGCACCAGCATCTCCGGGTCACCCTCACCCCGGCCCTCCTGACTGAACTCACGGCCATCCTGGGCCCCGACTCGGTCGTCGTCCGGTAATATCACGGCCCTTTCAAAATGTTGGCTTACTTTTACAGTTTATGGAGGAATTATATCTAGTATTGACGAATAGCAAGAGGAGTCTGGCAGGGAAACCCGGGGAGGGGAATCCATGATCGGCCTCTTGGGCATCTTGCTGATTGGGGCCCTCCTGCTGCTGTACATGCAGCACCGTGCCATGCGGCTGCTGCGGGCGGAAAATCGCGATCTTCATGAGCAGGTCCGGACCGTGACCGAGCTGCCCACAGTTGTCAGCGGTACCGACTGGCAACGCTCGGTTCAGGATCTGACCGACACGCTCGTTCGCTCCGGTGTTACTACCGCCGCCGCCTTGCTGGCACCCATCGACAACGCTAATATCGAGGTGCGGGCATGGGCCACCGCCGATGGGGCACCGTACGGGGAGGGACTGCCCGAGGCCATCTGCCAGCGGGTGCTCACGAGTCGCACCCCCGCACGCTGCGACACCGGCGATCTGCTTCTGCCAGTCATGGAGGATGGCGAACCGCTGGGCATCCTCGCCGTGCGCGGCGGGGTGCGGGACAGCCCGCCGCTGCGGGTAGCCGTCGGCCTGGCCGGGCTGGTGCTGAGCGGCATCCGCTCGACCCAGCGCCAGTCGGCACTCTCCAGCACCGACGGGCTGACCGGGCTGGCGAATCACCGGCACTTTCAGCAGATGCTCGGCATCGCACTCGGGCAATCCTATCTCGAGGGGGAGCCGCTCAGCGTCATCCTGCTCGACATCGATCACTTCAAAATGATCAACGATTCCCATGGTCACCTGCTGGGCGACCTCGTCCTGCGGGAGATCGCCTACTTGCTCCGCCGGGAGCTCCCGCCTGGCGCGCTGGCGGCCCGCTACGGCGGAGAAGAGCTGGTGATCATTCTCCAGGGGCAGAGCGCCACCGAGGCCGGTGCGGTCGCGGAACGGCTGCGCCAGTCGATCGCCGGCCACCAGGTTTTCGACTTCACGACGGGGGCAAAGCTGGCCGTCACGGTCAGCCTGGGCGTCGCCGCCTACGAGCTCGGGCAGGGCAAGAGCCGGCTGATCAACAGGGCGGACGAGGCGATGTATACCTCGAAGCGGGAAGGGCGTAACCGGGTGACCGTGGCGCCGCCGGAAAACGGCACCGACCATCTGTTTCCATCATAGACTGGCGCGTTATATCTATCTGAGTACCCTGAAGGACGGTGCACCATGTACAAAGCTGTAACCAATCTCTTGGCGGAGCGCGGCGTGACGCTCCCCCAAATCGCTGAGGTAGTGCTGGAGATTCAAAAGGGCTATTATCCCGAGCTGACCATTGAGGAGTGCCTGGCCGGTGTTGACGCCGTCGTCCGCAAGCGTGAGGTCCAGCATGCGATTCTGACGGGGGTCGCCCTGGATGTGGCGGCCGAGAAGAAGCAGCTGCCGGAACCGCTTCAGAGCATCGTCGCATCGGATGACTTCCTCTTTGGCGTCGATGAGATCGTTGCGCTCTCGATCACGAACGTCTACGGTTCCATCGGCCTGACGAACTTCGGCTACCTCGACAAGACAAAGCCGCTGATCATCGGCAAGCTGAACGACCACAAGGGCGGGGCCTGCCATACGTTCCTCGACGACCTGGTGGCAGCGGTCGCCGCCGCTGCCGCAAGCAAGATCGCCCATTCCCGGCGGCCCATGGACAATGACTAGTCAGGACGATCAAGAACGGAGGGGTTGGACCCCTCCGTTTTTGTATGCCCTCATGGTGACACTCGCCCTATTTATTTCAGAATTGACCGAATGACGCATGCGCTGGAGTACAGCACGCCTGGTCCGGTACCCGGTGCGGGTGTGCGGCGCAAAGTAAATCCCGGGAGCAGGCAACTGCTCCCGGGATTCTTCATAAGGTCAACAGTTAACAATTGACCACCAACGGCTGCGGCAGTGGCGAATCTGAATGGGCATACATCCCGTTATTCATATCCTTATCACGTCATAAAATATATTTACGCATATGAGAAGGATATGTAGCAGAAATGATGTATTGTTAACAATAGACGATTGATTGCTTGGCGAACTGAAGGGGTGTTGACCATGAGCGAGCAGGAGTACCGGGTCGGCAATGTGGCGGCGCTTCCCGGGACGAAGGCGATGGGATATCTGGAAGTGCCGGGCACCCTGGTGCGCATGCCCATGACAGTGGTTAACGGGACCGAGCCCGGCCCGACCGTGCTGGTCACCGGCGGGGTCCACGGGGGCGAGTACCCGGGCATTGAGGCCGCGATCCGTCTGGCCGCTGAGCTGGAACCCGAGAAATTGCGGGGCCGCGTGACGGTGATCCACCTGGTGAGTCCGCTGGCGTTCCATGCCCGGCAGCAGTATGTCGTGCCTGAGGATGGCAGGAATCCCAACCGGCAGTTCCCCGGGATGGCGCTGGGCACTGTGACCGAGCGGATGGCCCACACGATCATGAGTGAAGTCGTTCCCCAGGTGAATGCCTGGGTCGATCTGCACGGTGGCGATATTCACGAGGCGCTGGTTCCGTTCACGATTTTCTCCGACTCGGCGGCACCCGCGGTGCAGGCCAAGTCGAAGGCCATGGCCGAGGTCTACGGGATTGAGTACGTGGTTGCCCGAAACTCCGTGGCCGGCGGCACGTATGGCGCAGCCGCGTCGGCGGGCGTGCCGTGCATCCTGACGGAGGCCGGACAGGTCGGCCAGTTAGACGAGGCGAACACGCAGATTCACCTGCGGGGATGCCGCAACGTCCTGAAGCACCTGGGCCTGCTGGCGGGAGATCTCGAGCCGGTGAAGCCGATCAAGCTTCTGGCGGAGTTCCCGTGGGTGCGGGCCGAACAGTCCGGTTGCTGGTACCCGGCGGTCAGGGTGGGCGAGTACGTGACGGCGGGCCAATCCATCGGCGCTGTGAAAGATTACTTCGGGAACCTGCTTCAGGAGTATCACGCCCCGGCCAGCGGTGTGGTGCTCTTCGCCGTGACCTCGCTGGCCATGAACCAGGACGATCCGCTCCTGGCCGTAGGGGTGGCGTAATTGGCGACTATCAAGCTCGACAACTCGCTGAAGACGATCGTGACTGACCGCCTTCGGAGTGCCATCATCGCTGGGGTTCATAAGCCCGGCGAGCGCCTGGTCGAGCAGACCATTGCCGACGAACTGGGGATCAGCAGAGGGCCCGTGCGGGAGGCATTCCTTCACCTCCAGCAGGAGGGGCTGATCCAGATGAACCCCCGGCGCGGGTGTGTGGTGACGCCGCTCTCTCCGACGCAGGCTGCGGAAATCTACGTCTTGCGGGGCCACCTGGAGAGCCTGGCGGTCCGCCTGGCCCGGCCGCATTGGACCCCGGAGGATCCCGGGCGCCTCGCGGCGCTGCTTGATCGGATGGGTGGGCTGGGGCCGGAAGACTGGGAACGGGCGATTGCCCTGGACAGGGAGTTTCACCACACCATTGTCGACCGCAGCAAGTGCGAGCCGGTGATCCAGATGTACCGGTCGATCGACGGTAAGGTTGCCGCCTGCTTCATGACCGTAAAACACCACTTGCCCCTCCCGCCCCAGCTCATGGCCTCTCGGCACGAAAAGCTGGCCGAGGCCCTGACAGACGGCGACTTCTGGAGGGCGGAGTTTCTGGCGGCGGAACACTGGGCGGACACGGCAGCCCGGTTTCGTGCCCTGCGGCTCCCACACTTCGAGGAGGGTTGATCGTGGAATTTTCGTTTGCGGGTAAGGCGGCCATTGTCACTGGGGCTGCCCACGGCATCGGCAGGACGGTCTGCCGGGAGCTCAGCAGCCGGGGCGCCAGGGTCTGGGCTTGCGATGTGCGTGAGTCGGAACTGCTGGAGACCCGGCGGGTTATACAGGAGGCCGGCGGGACGGTCCTGGGGAACAGAAGGCGCTGGTGGAGTCGATTGCCCTGCAAAGGCTCGGCCGGCCCGAGGATATCGCCTACGGGGTGCTTTTCTTGGCATCGGACTACGCCCAATGGGTGACCGGCCAGACCATCAGCATCGACGGTGGCACGACCATGATTTGATTTAGGCGGTCGCGCCCCGCCGGGGCCTGGCGCCGCTGCACTAACCGCTGAGCGGAGGGAACCATCTTGAAGTTCACCATCGTAGGTGCCGGCGCCATCGGCGGCACCGTGGGCGCCTACATGGCCCGGGGCGGCGAGGAAGTCGTCTTCGTCGATCAAGACGTGGCCCATGTCAAGGCCATGAAAGAGAAGGGCCTGACGATCAAAGGATATCAGGAAACGTTCACGCTTCCCGTTACCGCTAACTACCTTGAAGAGTTGGCCGGCCCCCTGGATGTGGTACTGCTCGCCGTCAAGGCCCAGCACACGGAGGAGGCTGTTCGGTCGATCCAGCACCTGGTGGGGCCGGACACAGCCATTCTCTCCTTGCAAAACGGCCTCTGTGAGCAGACCATCGCCAAGCTCGTCGGGGCCGAGCGAACCCTGGGCGCCTTTGTGAACTTCTCCGCCGACTACCTGGAGCCCGGGCTGATTCACTACGGCAGCACCGGGGCCCTTTATGTCGGCGAACTGGACGGGCGGATCAGCCCCCGGATCGCCACCATTGCCCGTGCCCTGAGCCACTGGGGCACCGTCCACAAGACCGATAACATCTGGGGGTACCTGTGGGGGAAGCTTGGCTACGCCAATATGCTCTTTGCCACCGCCCTGGTCGACGCAACCATGGCCGATGTTACCGATCGGTACCATGAGTTGATGGCCGAGCTGGCTTGCGAGATTTACGAGGCCGCTGACAAGGAGGGGGTCAGGGTCGAGGGCTTCGACGCCATCGCACCATCGATCTACTACCCTCGAGAACAGCAGGATTGGGCAAGGGTTCATGCATCACTGGATCAGATGGCTGCCTGGCAGCGTTCCAGCCAGAAGACGAAGAGTGGCATTTGGCGAGACTTGGCCGTCCGCAAGCGCCGAACGGAGGTGGATCAGCAGATTGGTCTGGCCGTGGTGGCAGGCGGGCGGCATGGGTTGCCGATGCCCCTGACCCGGCGGGTCGTCGCTATGATTCATACGTTGGAAGACGGCTCACGAGAGATGAGTTGGGCCAACCTGGACGAGCTCGAATCAATGCGGAGGGGGACGAAACGGTGAAGCGATTTAAGGCGATATCTGTCGGAACCATGATTCTGGCGCTCCTGCTCGCCGCCGGTTGCAGCAGTGGCAGCAAGGACGCCGGCAAGGCTGCACAAGGCGGCAACACCGGACAGACGGATCCCAAGGTCGGTGGCACACTGGTCATTGGGACGGGCGCCGACGCCACGGGTCTTGATCCGGAACTGGTCCTGAACAACGAATCCGGCTTCGTGATGTCCCTGCTATACGACCGGCTGGTGGGCTTCAAGCCCGGCACCAGCGAAGTCGTGCCGATGCTGGCTGAGAAGTGGGAGATCTCCGACGACGGCAAGACCTACACCTTCCATATTCGTAAGGGCGTCAAGTTCCACGACGGCACCCCGTTGACCGCGAAGGAGGTTGCCGCCGACTACGCCCGCGGCACCGACCCGAACCACAAGTATTACTACAAGAAGCTAAGCGGCGTCAACAGCTTCGCCGGCGACACCTTTGGCAGCGTGACGAACGTAGAGACCCCGGACGATTTCACCATCAAGTTCACGCTGAAAGAGCCGTACGCTCCCTTTCTGACGAACCTCGCCATGGTCTATCACGGGGTCATGAACCCGAAGGAAACCGAGAAGTACGGGTTCGACAGTGGCCAGCACCCAGACGGAACCGGCCCCTTCAAGCTGGTGGAGTGGGTGAAGAACGACCACATCACGGTCGAGGCCAACAAGGACTACTGGCAGGGCCGGCCGTACCTGGACAAGGTCATCTTCAAGATCGTCCCCGAGAACAACGTCCGCGTGCTGAAGCTGCAGAGCGGCGAGCTTGACGTCGTGCTTGATGTCGGCCCCGAGGATTACGCGAAACTCAAGGGCGACAGCAAGGTGACCCTGCTGGAGCAGCCCGGCCTGGCCGCCAACGGCGTCGGCCTGCCGGTCGACACTGCTCCCTTTGACAAGAAGGAGGTCCGCCAGGCCCTCAACTACGCCACTGACAAGGCACAGCTGGACGAGTTCCTCTACAAGGGCCTCGCAGTCGAGATGACCCAGTACGTGCCGCAGGTAGACTGGAGCTATGATCCCGGCATCAAGGGCTACCCGTATGACCCCGAAAAGGCGAAGCAGCTGCTGGCCAAGGCCGGCTACCCGAACGGGTTCAAGACTGAGCTGCTGACCTACCCGAACCCCCGCGGGTACAACCCGATCGGTGGCAAGCTGGCCGTGGCCCTGCAGGAGCAATGGAAGAAGGTCGGCGTCGAGGTTGAGATCAAGCAGCTGGAATGGGGCACCTTCCTGAAGACCATTCGTTCCGGCGACTACCACTTCCCCCACCTGCGCGG
Organism: Bacillota bacterium; assembly: GCA_028287415.1. Lineage (GTDB taxonomy): Bacteria > Bacillota > Sulfobacillia > Symbiobacteriales > Symbiobacteriaceae > RYN-353. Next base: position 6,508 of record JAQBPS010000663.1, read on the forward strand.
CTGGACGGGCGACAACGGCGACCCCGACAACTTCCTCGCCACCCTGAACCACACCCGGGCTATCCCGGTAGGCAATACGTCGCACTACAGCAACAAGCAGGTGGATGACCTGCTCGACCAGGCGATCAGGGTGAGCGATCAGACCAAGCGGAAGGAACTGTATCGGCAGGCCGACAAGATCATGGTCGACGACGCCCCGTGGGTCATGATCAACAGTACCAAGCAGGTCCGTGCCATCTCAACGAAGGTGAAGGGCTTCCAGCTCAACCCGCTGCAGATGCTCTTCGACTTCAATACGGTCTACATCCAGAAGTAACCGTCTCAACCGGTCGGGCGTGGGGGAAGGCTCCCCACGCCCGCCGCAACCTTCGCCCCGGAGGGGGACCACCAATGCTGCGTTACCTTGTAAACCGCCTCCTTGGCCTGGTGCCAATCCTGTTGGGTGTCAGTCTGGTGGTCTTTATCGGGATTCACCTGATCCCCGGAGACCCTGCCCTGATCCTGCTGGGCGACAAGG